>JAYVGG010000359.1:0-9286 GCA_043772475.1 Burkholderiales bacterium | reverse complement strand
TGAAACTGCCTTCCTGAAAAGCGATTCTGCTTACGAGGGGATTTTTTTCACGGCCGTTAAAACTACGCGTATCTTCTGCCGCCCGACTTGCGCGGCGCGAAAGGCACTACTCAAAAACGTCGAGTTTTTTGCAACGCCAAGTGAGGCACTGCACGCCGGCTATCGGCCATGTTTGCGCTGTAAGCCGATGCACGCGGGTGCTGATGTACCCGCGCTCATCGAGGACTTGCGACAAAAAGTGGAGGCTGATCCAGCAGCGCGCGTGCGTGAGAGCGACCTCGTCGCGATGGGAATCGAGCCCTCTACCGCGCGCAGGCAGTTTCAAAAATTCTTCGGTATGTCTTTTCACGCCTACCAGCGCGCGCGGCGCATGGGCTCAGCACTCGCAACCGTTAGAAAGGGAAAGACCGTGTTGGATACCCAGCTCGATCATGGCTTTGAATCGTCATCTGGTTTTCGCGATGCGTTTGTAAAAGTATTCGGCGCTCCACCGAGCAAAGCCGCAAACACCGCGTGTTTATTGGCGCGCTGGCTCGATTCACCGTTGGGGCCGATGCTGGCGATTGCCGATGATCGTGGTTTACATATCGTCGATTGGGTTGATCGGCGCGGGCTTGAGCGTGCGATTGCACGTCTGCGTGCGCGCGAAAAAGCGGTGATCGTACCGGGCGCGCACCCAATACTCGATCAGATCGAAGTGGAAATGCGCGCTTATTTTGCGGGCACGCTGGCGCGATTTGAAACGCCATTGGCAGCACTCGGCACGCCGTTCCAAAACAGCGTGTGGCAACAATTACTCGCTATCCCGCGCGGCGAAACGCGCGCTTACGCCGGCATCGCCCGCGCGCTCGCGGCCCCCAAGGCCGTGCGTGCGGTGGCGCGCGCGAACGGTGATAATTTTCGCGGCATCATCATTCCCTGCCACCGCGTGATTGGCTCTGACGGCGCACTCACCGGCTACGGCGGCGGGCTTGCGCGTAAGCAGTGGCTTTTGGATCACGAGCGCGCTTACAAAGCCGACAGCCAGAAACCCTAATATCCGCGCGGCTTTTGAGCAAGTTTGTCAAAATTAAGTCTTTATTCTTGACCAAATAAACGCCACTGGATTGCGGGTCAAGCCCGCAATGACAATCAAAGTAGGCCGCGACGCCAAGCTGGTCAAAAGTAGATTTCCACTTTTTGACCAATCCCCAAAAAAAGAAAACGGCTCGCAATCGCGAGCCGTTTTCAAGTAGTCGGACATCAGGGTTTCGGTTTTGCCACCAACATCATCTGGCTCTGCCAGTGATGTTGACTAGCTAACCCGGCGAAAAGTAGGTTTCCACTTTTCGCCGTTTCGTTTACATATCCATCCCACCCATGCCGCCCATCCCACCCATACCGCCGCCCATGCCGCCACCCATACCACCGCCAGATTCATCCTTCGGCAGTTCCGCGACCATGGCATCGGTCGTGAGCATGAGGGATGCGATCGAGGCTGCGTTTTGGAGCGCGAAGCGAGTAACTTTGGTTGGGTCGAGAACGCCGAGCTCGACCATATCGCCGTATTCGCCGGTGGCTGCGTTGTAGCCAAAGTTGCCCTTGCCTTCAACCACTTTGTTCACCACAACACTTGGCTCATCACCCGCGTTGTAGGCGATCATGCGAAGTGGCTCTTCGATGGCGCGAAGAATAATCTTGATACCGGCTTCTTGCTCTGGGTTGTCGCCCTTGATCTTGCCCGCATTGCTGCGCGCGCGAAGGAGCGCCACACCACCACCGGCCACGATACCTTCTTCAACCGCCGCGCGCGTTGCGTGCAGCGCATCTTCAACACGTGCTTTCTTTTCTTTCATTTCAACTTCGGTTGCCGCACCAACGCGAATCACCGCCACACCGCCCGCCAATTTGGCCACGCGCTCTTGCAGTTTTTCTTTGTCGTAGTCAGAGGTTGCGTCATCAATTTGCTTACGCACTGTGGCTACGCGTGCTTTGATGTCGTCTTCTTTACCAGCACCGTCGATGATGGTGGTGTTTTCTTTACCCACTTCAATCTTCTTGGCGCGACCCAGATCCTTCAAGGTCACGTTCTCAAGCTTCAAGCCCAGCTCTTCCGCGATCACGGTGCCGCCAGTGAGAATCGCGATGTCTTCGAGCATGGCTTTACGACGGTCACCAAAGCCGGGCGCTTTAACGGCGGTGGTCTTGAGGATGCCGCGAATGTTGTTGACGACCAAGGTTGCTAGCGCTTCGCCATCGACATCTTCGGCGATGATAAGAAGCTGCTTGCCGGACTTCGCCACTTGCTCAAGCAAGGGCAGCAAATCACGAATGTTCGAGATTTTTTTGTCGTGCAAAAGAATGAACGGGTCTTCCAACAACGCAACTTGTTTGTCTGGGTTGTTGATGAAATAGGGCGAGAGATAGCCACGATCAAACTGCATCCCTTCAACAACTTCAAGTTCGTTGTCGAGTGATTTGCCGTCTTCAACCGTAATCACGCCTTCTTTGCCGACTTTTTCCATCGCGTCAGAAATAATCTTGCCGATGTTCGCGTCCGAGTTGGCCGAGATAGCACCAACCTGTGCAATTTCTTTGCTGGTCGTGGTGGGCTTGGAGATTTTCTTGAGTTCAGCAACGATAGCCGTAACAGCTTTGTCGATACCGCGCTTCAAGTCCATCGGGTTCATGCCCGCTGCCACGTACTTCATGCCCTCAACCACAATCGCTTGCGCGAGTACGGTTGCGGTGGTGGTGCCGTCGCCGGCCACATCAGAGGTCTTGGAAGCAACTTCCTTAACCATCTGCGCGCCCATGTTTTCAAACTTGTCTTTTAATTCAATTTCTTTCGCAACCGATACACCGTCTTTGGTGATGGTGGGCGCGCCGAACGAGCGCTCGAGCACCACGTTACGACCCTTCGGGCCCAGCGTTACTTTGACTGCGTTGGCGAGAACGTTCACGCCATTGACCATCCGCGCACGAGCGGATTCGCCGAATTTGACTTCTTTAGCTGCCATGATGAATTACTCCTTATAGGACTTTGACTGACTATCCGTCGCACACCTCTCGCGACGAAAATTGATTTGCGGAATTACTTGAGTGAGACCACAGCCATGATGTCTTCTTCGCGCATCACGAGAAGCTCATCGCCATCCACCTTCACGGCCTGGCCGGAATACTTACCGAACAAAATCCGGTCGCCGACTTTGACATCGAGCGGACGCACTTTACCGTCGTCGCCGACTTTGCCATTACCAACAGCGAGCACTTCGCCTTGGTCAGGTTTCTCAGCCACCGTATCGGGAATCACGATACCGGACGCTGTTTTCCGCTCTTCTTCCATACGTTTTACGATCACGCGATCGTGCAAGGGACGCAACTTCATAGCTCACTCCTATTAAAAAACAATGAAAATACAAAGACTTAACTGAATCTAGCCGAATGGCTCGATGGGCGCGCCGCGAATTGTTGGCACTCGCTGCGACTGAGTGCTAATTATGGGGGTTGTTCTTGGGGAATTCAAGTAGCGGGGTCGGCATTCACCACCCGGATTTATGCCTTTAGCGCGATCACCCTCAAACTGTCATCCCGACGAAAGTCGGGATCCAGTGGCTTACGTTGAGGAACAGCCATGGAAAAATGGACGCATCCACCGTCACATCTGAAACGTTTATACAAGCGAAACTCTAATACTGGCGCGGGCTTTGGGCTAATTGTCACCTATTTGCGCCTCCCGCTATGCCTGCGAACGCACGCGCCCTAGGTGAGTCGCCACTTTCCACGTGCTTATTTTGTGTCTTCGCGCTAAACTCATTTTCAGAAAACCGCTGAAAATAAACGCGAACAAAATTCGACGATCAACAACCTCCTTACGGCGCAGGAAAAATCATGACAACAACCAATACGTTTTTGCCACGCTCTGAATTTGTGGGAAATTTTTCGAGTGCCACTTCACTGTGGCGGGCGGCTTGGCGAAGCTTAATTGTGATGGCGATAATGCTCGCGGCGCTAGGGTCGACGCGCGTAGGGGCACAAGCACCGCTTATTACACAGACCATCACCTTCGGTGCGAACCCAGGACCAATAACATATACACCATTTGGTTTTTTTGGGGTCAGCGCCAGCGGCGGATCATCGGGCAACCCTGTCATATTTACGTCTTTAACGCCGACCATTTGTGCCCCCTCGCCAGCCACAGGTTTCTTCATAGTCCAATCTACTGGCATCTGTACGGTTGCGGCCAATCAAGCTGGCAATGCAACGTACGCGCTTGCGCAGCAGGTCACACAAAACATCACCATTAATCCTGCGCCGCAAACCATTACCTTCGACCCGACACCCGCCACCGTAAATCCAGTTCGTTGCTGTGCGTTGCCTGATTTCACGGTTTCCGCCACGGGTGGTTCATCGGGAAATCCTATTGTCTTCACGTCCCTCACACCAGACGTGTGTTCGAGTTTTGGACTTCAGCAGAACTTCATCGGCAACGCACCCGGCACGTGCATCATCGCTGCGGATCAAGCAGGAAATGCAACCTACGCGCCCGCACCGAGAGTGACTCGATCCGTCACGATCCTCAAACGAAATCAGATGATCGTGTTTGGCACCAATCCCGGCCCGGTAAATTTCACCCCAAACAGCACCTTTGCGGTGAGTGCCAAGGCGACACCTGCAAACATAGACCACTGGGACACAGGCAACCCGGTTTTCTTTACTTCGCTAACAACGAGCGTATGCAGCGTTGCAGGAAGTACCGTCACAACGATTGCCCCCGGCACCTGCACGATTGCAGCCAACCAGCCGGGCAACGCGAATGACAACCCTGCGCCGCAGGCGACGCAAAGCATCGTGATCATGGCACCAGCGCTCATCCCACAAAGCCTGGTCTTCGGTACAAACCCCAGCCCCGTCACCTTCGCCAGAAGCAGCACGAATTTTACTGTCAGCGTGACCGATGCTAGCTACGATCCTGCACGGGTAAATGCCTCCACCCCAATCACTTTCTCCTCCCTCACCCCCATCATCTGTGCTGTCCAATCAACTTCGCTCACCCCGGGCAGTGCAGTACGAGGAGCTTTCGGGTCTATCAATATGCTCCGTGCAGGCACCTGCACCATCGCTGCTAATCATGCGGGGGATGCCAATTTTCTGGCGGCCCCGCAGGTCACGCAAGACATCACAATAAAATATGGACAGGGAATTGGTTTCAGGACAAGTGCGGATCCGGTAACGTTTGCACCGGGCGGCATGTTCACGATTGGGGCAAGCGCCAATATGAGCGTAGGCCCAATTGGACCTACCCAAAATCTTGTCAGCTTTACTTCATTGACGCCAAGCGTCTGCACAGTTGGTGGTGGAACTCTCGTGGACGGATTAGGCGGCACGGTTGCAACGGTAACGATAGTCACCGCTGGAACTTGCACGATCGCCGCTATCCAAGCTGGCGACGCGCTTTTCAATCCGGCACCGCAGGCGACGCAAAGTATCGTTATCAACAAAGCTGCACAGACCATCACGGTGGATCCTATTCCGAATACGAACTATTCAGAATTCAGATCTGTCCGTGTTCGTGCAACTTCGCCCACGTTTTCTCCTGTTGCCGCTCGACTCGTTCCTGTTTCACTCACGCCGAGTGTTTGCATTCTCGCAGGCGGGAGCGTCGAGCTCTCAACAAGCGGCAGCACTTCCAGCGGCATCTCCATTCTATCCGCAGGAATATGCAACCTGCGTTTTACCGACCCTGGCAATACCAACTATCTCCCAGCCCCGGATGTAGATGTTTCCTTCACGATCACAAAAGGAGCCCAAACAATTGGCTTTAGCGTTTCGCCGTCCAGGACCATCCTTGGTAATGCGCCTGCGATCTTTAGTGCCCGCGTCTTCAGCAACAATTTCGTCATCAGCAACGTCGTCACCGTCACCTCCGACACCCCCCAGATTTGCACTATCTCCCGCAACAACCCCGTCACTATCTGCGAACCTTCGACCCCCGGCAACCCTGAAAGCTGCGCCGTCTTTAGCGACACGATAACTTTCAACGGCAGCGGCACCTGCACCCTCACCGCCACCCAACCCGGCAACGCCAACTACCTCGCCGCTGCTCCGGTGACACGCACCATCCAAGTCGCAGCACGCGCCGCCGTGCAATCCTCATCGGTCGTTGCCCGCTTTGGCGACATGCAAACCCTCACCGCCAACATCGCCGGAACAATCCCCACCGGCACAACAAGATTTAGCCTTAGCACTGGCGAAGTGATCCCCGGCTGCGCGGCTGTGCCCGTGGTGAACGCAAGTGCCTCTTGCCTCATCCCTCCCCGCTATCAGTCCCTTGACCCGCTGATATTCAGTGTTGACTACTCGGGTGATGCGCGTAACCCTGCTGGCACCAGCCGCTTTCAGCAAACTATCTTCTACGACAACGCCGCGCTCTCCACCTCCATCGAGCCCGCCAACCCTGTCCCCGCAGGCGGCCGTGCTACCGTGACCGCACTCGTGCGGATGCGTAGCCCTGTTGGCACGGTGAGCTTTGTGACAGACGAATACGCGCCCGTTACCAGCGCACTCGTTCGCACGCCGCTCGCGGGCTGTGATGCGAAGCCTTTAACGATGCTGCCGAACGCGATTGATTCGGCTGTTGCCACGTGCACGCTCACCGCACCTATTTCGGGCAGCGCGAAAGTGACGGCAATTTATCGTTACCCGGCAGATCACGTGTCGAGGCGCAGCGTTGAAGAGGAATCGCATGTTGTCAATGTCATCACAAGCCCGCCGGTTAACTACACCGACATGTGGTGGGGTGGTGCGCGCGAGAACGGCTGGGGGGTTTCGATCACGCAGCACGGCGCCACGCAATTCAACGTCATCTTTGCGTACGATAGTACGGGCAAACCGACTTGGTACGTGATGCCGGGCTGCACCTGGAGTGCGGCGAACACCGTCTGTACAGGGAGCTTGTATCAGCCCACCGGCGCACCGTACTCGGCCTACGATGTGACGCGCTTCGCTGCCAATGCTCCGGTCGGTACCGGCACCTTTACGTATAAATCAGCCAGCACCGCCACACTGAGCTACACCATCCTCGGCGTGGCCGGCAGCAAAGAAATCGAGCGTCAACTATTTGGCACCGCTACCACCGGCCCCAATCTCGGCGTTAACGATCTCTGGTGGAACGGTGTCGCCGAAAACGGCTGGGGCATCAATATCGCACAGCAAGGCCGCCAGCTCTTCCCCGTCTGGTACACCTATGGCGCAGATGGTAAACCAACCTTCTTCACCGTTCCCGGCGGCACGTGGAATGGGCTCGTATTCACCGGTGACATCTACACCACCACATCGTCGCCATGGCTCGGCGTGCCGTACGACGCGAGCCGCTTCGCCGCAAGCAAAGTCGGCACGATGGTCATCGACTATCGGGACGCGAATACGGCGACGATTAGCTACACGATTGGTGCAGTGACGCAGACCAAGGTGATTATGCGGCAGGGGTTTTAAGCGTCGCCAAACCGGCCAAACTCTAATATCCATGCGGGGTTTGGCTGCTTTGAAGATTTTCGCGTTCGAGCCAAGCGGCATAGGCAAGCCGCGAACGCGTGGGTGCCCATCCCCTGCATAGCTACTGCCACCGATGTAAACCGGCTCATGCGAAGGGCATGAAAGTCGCGTCACTCGCGCGTCCGCGGCCTACCCCGTCCTTTCGATACGGCGCGCCGAGCTGATAGCGCTTCAATCTCAGCCGCAAACCGATCACTGCCCAACGCCCAACCCTTGTTGGTCGCGTCTCGAATCGCCGTAAGCTCAGCTTCCGATGTAATCGTTTTGAACAATTTCCGATACGCGCGGTACCGCTCGTCCTCTGTGGCCGCCAGCGCGAGATACTGTTGATGCGGCTCCAACCAGGCGCTATTCGCGCCGGCATCACCATCGGCATAGTGGCGAAAGCTCGACCAGCCATACGAGCGAGGGTGCGACACCATGCCAGCGCGCACGGGATTCATTTCGATGTAGTGCATCAGCTTGAGCAAATAACGCTCGCTATCCACCACCGTGGCACGGTATCGCCCCTCCCACAGCGTGCCGGTGCGCTTGTGGGTGTCATTGAAGTATTGAACGTAGCGCCGGCCCACTGATTGCAGTGTTTTGCCGATGCTATCCGGGTAGAGCGGGCTGGCGAGCAGGTGAACGTGGTTAGTCATCCAGACATAGGCGTGAATGCCAAGACCAAATCGCCCCGCCGCTTCTACCAAGGCGTCTCGAAAGAACTGATAGTCCGCGTCGGAGGCAAAGATGGTTTGCCGGTTATTACCGCGCTGGATAATGTGCTGCGGCTGACCGGGGATGACAAAGCGGGGAAGGCGCGCCATGGGGAATTTAAGACCATTGAATTAGTTGTTGACAGTATAGCGCCTATTTTATAATGGAGTCTGACCCCATTTTTGCCATTTTTGCGAATCAGAATATTCGCATCAAGAACGATGGCTTTACCACTCATGCCGCTTTGACTTTCAGCGTTTTCGCGGGTGTGCTGGCTTTCCTGCGTACTGCTTTGAAGTCGGCAACCACGGACTCAACATCCACGCCCTGCGCCTCAAGCAGCTTGTCCAAGGTCTTGCTGGCTTTTTTCAAGGCTGCAATGTCTGCTTCAACTTGTCCCTGCGTGGGGATGAAGTAGCCAACCGTCTGACCGTGCCGCGTGACGGCAACGGGTGTGCTGGATGCGATGTACTCGGCCAAGTCGGAGCGGAACTCGCGTATGCCTACCTTTGTCGTTTCCATGTGGATGCCTCTACAGTTGTGAATCTGTGTGTACACATTTTACGCCAACATCACCCGCTTGGCAAGTGCCCTCAGCGGTCAAGCCATGCGGCGTCTTCAACATCCTGCCGCGCTTGGTCAAGGAGCTGGTACACGGTGGGCAACAGCGGCTCGGGGACGCGAACAACAGTGGTGGCTTCACGGTACGGGCTGCGTCGATAAGCTTTTGACGGGGGTACGGTCTTCTGTTTCAGATGCAGTGTTTTGTTCTTGACGGTGGTCATGGCTGTTACAAGCGTGGTTACGATGTGCTCAAATTAGCCAAGGCGGCACATTTCTGGGTTGGCGTTGCGCGGATTGCGTCAGTTGCATAGATTGCGGACGGTGTACGCAACGAACTTTCAGGCGCAGCAACTTGCACCAGCACGACGTACACCCCGCTCTGCTAAAAATCGGCTAACAGTCTCGAATCGTTGACGACTCAAGGAATGGGATGTTGGTGCGAAGTACAAACGCACCGCTGTTTGGGCGCCACCGGAAAAATGGGTTCACC
>JAYVGG010000358.1:0-2793 GCA_043772475.1 Burkholderiales bacterium | reverse complement strand
CCATCGGGTGCAAGATCGCAAAATCGACCCCATCCCAGCGCCATGTATCCCTTGTATCGCAGCTCACCACGTCGCGCGCACCGCGTAAGATTTCGCGTGCCGGGCTAATCGAGGTCATCACCCACGAAGGGTTTCGCGCGCTGATGATCGAGCGCACGCCACCGGTGTGGTCTTCATCATCGTGCGTGACAATAAGCGCATCGAGTTTAGTCAGCCCCTCGCCACGCAAATACGGCACGATAATGCGGCTGCCCGCATCACTTTCAGCGCTAAAAACTGGCCCCGTATCGTAGACCAGCGTATGCGTGGCAGTACGCACCACCGCCGCCAAGCCTTGGCCCACATCGAGCAACGTGACCCACAGCTCGCCCTCTTTGGGCGATGCGGGCACGTGCAAAAATAACGGCAACATCACCACCGCCCCCACCAGGCGAAGTCCCATACCGCGTGGCATCAGCAGTAGCGCCACGCCCATGAGAGCGAGCGCCACCGCCACCTTCGAGGGGGCGTGGCTTTGCCAAACCGCGTTCGGTGTGGTCGATAAAAAATCGAGCGCCCAGTAGCACCACGCCATGATTTGGTGTGCGAGATGGAGCAAAAAATCAATCGGCAGCACCGCACCCAAGAGTGTTATTGGCACCACCACCAAGCTCACGATCGGGATCGCGAACGCATTCGCAATCGGTGAAATCACGGAGACTTCTTGAAAAAGTGCGAGCGTCATCGGTAGTAAGCCAAGCGTCACCGCAAGCTGTGTGAGTGCCGCACCCTTGAGTGACGACACCTGCCCTATTCGATTCGCTGAGACAAAAAATATTGCCGCCACCGCGCCAAAACTCAACCAACACCCCGGTGCCAGCACCGCCCACGGATCAAACAACAACACCGCCAAGAGCGCCCACGCAAGAATGCGCGTACCCGAGGTGGTGCGCCCCAACCATAGCGCAATCGCCACCGCGCCAAGCATAAATACGGTGCGCTGGGTGGGCACCGAAAAGCCAGCAATCAACGCATAGCTTAGCGCTGTCAGCGCGCCCACCAGCGTGGCGGCGCGCTGGGCAGGCAGACGTAAGGCGAGAGCCGGCACACGCCCCCATAAGCGAAACGCGATCCAGTAAAACAAGCTCGCAATCATGGTGACGTGCAGCCCCGAAATCGACATCAAGTGCCCCACCCCAGTGCGCCAAAACACCCGCCAGCCGTCTTGGTTAATCGCGTTTTGTTCACCAATGGCAAGCGCAATCAGCACGCCCGCCTGCGGCGCATCGCCCAGCACGGTTTTCATCCGCGTTTGAATTTTTTGCCGCAGTCGATCAACGCGGTAGAACATGCCCGGGACTTGGTCATTTAATTTTTGCGTGGTGCCCTTAGTTCGCACGTAGCCACCCGCGCGCACATTGCGCTCAAGCGCCCACGCCTCGTAGTCAAAGCCGTGCGGATTCATGGTGCCATGTGGGCGGCGCAGGCGCACGGTGAGGTGCCAGCGCTCACCCGGTATTAGCACCGGCGTTTCGCTTTCTCCCTTACGTTCTGGATACCAAGTTAGCGCGATATGGGCGGGCACGTGTGCGTTTTCGGTGAGTGTTTTTTCGACATCAAACTCAAACCGTGTGCCGCGTGGCGATACCCCCGGCAGGCTCGCCACCACGCCAACAATATCGACATCACGCCCTTCCCAATCAGGCGCAAGCTGATCGCTCAATCGCGTCTCGGCACGCCACGTGGCATAGGAAAACCCAGCCGCAACGCCACAAAAAACCAGCGCAAACAAAACCAACGCGGGAACCCTTTGGGGTGATCGTGATCGAACCCATAAGAGTGCCGCTGCGGCCACAAGCGCAAGTAAAAACACCAATAGGGGCGCGCCTTGCGGCAGGGCAGCGAGGGTTTGCAGATAGGTAATGCCGGTTAAAAAACCGAGAACAAGAGAGCGCACGATATACTGTTTTTCTATTTATGTTGTTAATGAAAGCTTAACGCAAATTGTCAATCAAGCGCTTCCTAAGCAATAAATTGCCCAGCCCAGAAAGTATTACGAAAAATAAATATCTGCGCTGGCTGTCGCCGTGGCTGGCGCACCCGCGCTTATGGCATATGCACCGCTTTGGCGTGGCGCTTGGTGTTTCGATTGGCTTGGTGACGGGCCTCATTCCGGGGCCAGTGCAGATTTTGCTGGCGGTTTTAATCGCCATTCCGCTGCGCGCCAATGTCCTTGCCGCCGCCGCCGCCACGTTTTATACCAATCCGTTCACGTTTATCCCACTTTATATTTTGGCCTACAAAATCGGCTCGATTTTTACCGGCGAGCCGCTAAGCGAGATTGCGCCACCCGACTTTTCGTTCTCTTGGCTTGCCCCTTGGCAGGTGATACCGGCGATGTTTGATTGGTTTGCCTCACTCGGCAGTACGCTACTCATCGGGCTCGCGGTGCAAAGCACGCTATTTGCCGTGGTCGGTTTTTTTGCCACCATGCTTATTTGGCGCGGCATCATCACCATCATGTGGCACACTCGCCATCGTCGTTATCAATCAAAAAAATCATGACCCCTGACTACTGGCCGGAAGCTTGCGAAGCACTCTCTAAGCGTTGCAAGGTAATGAAAAAACTCATCAAAACCTACCCGGAGGCCACGCTCAGAAAACGCGGCACGCCGTTCAACACACTCGCGCGCGCGATTGTGGGCCAGCAGATTTCGGTGAAGGCAGCCCAAGCGGTATGGAATAAAACCGTGCTCACCGTGGGCAAAATGACACCCGCAAATGTGCTCGCCAAAGACACCGAAACCCTACGCG
>JAYVGG010000357.1:0-7533 GCA_043772475.1 Burkholderiales bacterium | reverse complement strand
GCGCCGCGCGTCACCTTCGGTAGCGCCACACCCCCAAGAGCCGCGAAGCGCGCATGAATCCGTGTCCCCAGGCCAGTCGCTGCGATAGGTTTCGAGAGCACCGCGCGCAAGATGACGCGCGCCTCCTCTTCCATTGAGCGGCCATGCGCGGCGGCCGTGGTGCGTAGTTTTTCTTTGACGACGGGGTCGATATTGCGGATGGTGAGTGCGGTCATGGTTTTCCCTATTGAGCACGAATGCAGGCATTGATAGCAATGCTATCACACCTCGCCGAACGCGTTAAGCGCCCGCTACGCGCATGGTCTGTAATTGTGCGAATCAACGGGGCCAGCGTAAATCGCGAGGCAAATGCTTCGGGCTCAGCAATCGCACCGACCACGCAATTGTTCAAGTCGGCTAACAATCGTCGTGTCATCGCGCACTGCTGCGAGTGGTTCCAGCTCCTCGCGAATGCTGGCCCAGTCAAGTCGCCCCTTCTGCCGCAACAAGATACCCTCGAGATCACTCCAGTCACGGGGCCGATTGGCGAACGCTTTCATCACAACCAAGTCCTCGGCATTGCAGGTTGTGAGCGGGAAGCCTTGGATAAATTCAAACGGCGACGCACGTAAAACGCAACGTTCCTCAAATGGCAACGCGCTCAAGGCGATATCGACGGGCGTGCCGTCGTCCAGTAGCCCAAGATAGACGCGTGCTTCAAGTGCAAATGCCTCTGGGTCATTAATGCGCGACTTAAGGATGGCCGCTAGTCTGCCGACGGCGGCGGACTCGTCACCAAAACGACACAGCAAGGCGAGGTCAATATCTTTCGTGAAGCGCGGCTCGCCCCAGCGCTGGAGTGCTAGTCCACCGATCACACAGAACTGAAAACCACTCGCGCGCAGCTTTGCTTCCAGCGCGGTTGCCGCTTGGAATAAGCCGCGTACGATCATGCCTGGGTTGAACCGATCAAGCGGAACAGGCGCTGCTGCTCGATCAAGCCCGTGGGCAAGTCGAGCAGCGCAGCAGGTTCGGACGCAACATCGCGATAAGCGAAAAGCGCCGCAACGGCACGCTGCGTGTCGCCGTCTGTCATGTTGTAGAGGCGGTCAGCGCGTTCTTTGGCTAAAAACTGTTGCGCCACTTTCCACGCCGCAATGGTTCTCTCGACATCAGTCATGTGGTGGCAAGCCGCTTCATCACTTCATCGCGCCCTAACACCGCCATCACTGCATCAATCGCGGGCGTTTGCGTTTGCCCGGTCACGAGTACGCGCAGCGGCATCATAAGTTGCGGCATTTTTAGATTGTGTTTTTGCGTGAGAGTTTTGATGGTTGCGTTGATGTCGGCCTTGGTCCAGTTCACGCTGGCGAGTAGCGTTTGCAGTTCTGCTATCGCGGGTTTAGCGCTGTCAGTTAGGTGCTGTGCCAAGAGCGTTGGGTTGGCTACCGGAGCCTCATAAAAATAGCGCGCAGCCTTCGCCATCTCGACCAACGTGACTGCCCGCTCTCGCAGTAAATCGGCCACCAGCCCAATATCCGCGCCACTCTTGGGGTTTTGGCCTTCTGCTTCAACGAACGGCGTGAGCAATTCACCGAGCCGTTTTGCGTCGGCGCGTTTAATGTGTTCCTGATTCAGGTAGAGCAATTTATCGGGGTCAAATTTAGAGGCGGATGCGCTGATCTGGGCGGCATCAAACCACTCCACCAATTGCTCGCGGGTGAAAATTTCTTCGTTGCCATGCGACCAGCCCATGCGCGCGAGGAGATTGATTAACGCCTCGGGCAAAAAGCCTTCGCGCTGGTAGTCCATCACGTTTTTGGCACCATGGCGCTTGGAAAGTTTGGCGCCATCGGGCCCGAGCACAGTGGGCGTGTGGGCAAACACGGGCGGCGTTTTGCCGAACGCGTGATAGAGATTGATCTGGCGGGGCGTGTTGTTGACGTGATCGTCACCGCGAATCACGTGCGTGATGTTCATTTCAATGTCGTCCACCACCACACAAAAATTATAGGTCGGTGTGCCGTCGGGCCGCGCGATGACGAGATCATCGAGCTCGCTGTTTTGAAATTCGACGCGGCCTTTGACTTGATCGTCCCACGCGACCACGCCATTGACGGGGTTACGAAAGCGGATCACGGGGGCAACGCCAGCGGGAATCGGCGGCAGCACCTTGCCCGGCTCAGGCCGAAAGCGGCCATCGTAGCGGGGTTTTTCATTGGCGGCTTCTTGCGCGGCGCGTAGTACGTCGAGCTCGGCAATGCTCATGTAGCACGGGTACGCCTTGCCCTCGGCAACGAGCTTCGCCACCGCCTCTTTGTAGAGCGGCATCCGCTGCATTTGGTAGTAGGGGCCTTCGTCGTAATCGAGGCCGAGCCACTCCATCACCTCCAACACGACCTTTACAGCCGCGTCGGTCGAGCGCTCTTGATCGGTGTCTTCGATCCGCAGGATGAATGCGCCCTTGTGGTGGCGCGCGTAGGCCCACGCGAATAGCGCGGTGCGGATATTGCCAAGATGCGTGTAGCCGGTGGGGCTCGGTGCGTAGCGGGTGCGGACGGTCATGATTACATTTTCGGTAGTGTTACACCGTGCTGGCCTTGGTACTTGCCGCCACGGTCTTTGTAGGAGGTTTCGCAGACTTCGTCGGACTCAAAAAACAAGACTTGCGCGATGCCCTCGTTCGCGTAAATGCGTGCGGGCAGCGGCGTGGTGTTGGAGAATTCGAGCGTCACATGCCCCTCCCACTCGGGCTCAAACGGGGTTACGTTAACAATGATGCCGCAACGCGCATAAGTTGATTTACCGAGGCAGATCGTGAGCACATTGCGCGGGATGCGAAAGTATTCGACCGTGCGCGCAAGTGCAAACGAATTCGGCGGGATGATGCAGGAGTCACCAACAATATCGACGAACGAATTCGGGTCAAAATTTTTGGGGTCAACGATAGTGGAATTCAAATTTGTGAAGAGCTTGAATTCATTCGAGCAGCGGATGTCGTAGCCGTAGCTTGAGGTGCCGTAGCTAACGATGCGTTTGCCGTTCGCCTCGCGCACCTGGCCGGGCTCGAAGGGCTCGATCATGCCGTGCTCTTTGGCCATGCGGCGGATCCATTTATCGCTTTTGATTGTCATGGTGACTCCAGTAATGTGCTGTGATTTTTGGTAGCCCGGAAGGAGCGAAGCGTGCTGCGTGGCCCCGGGCCATTCTGCGGGTGGCGCAATTTCAATGCGGGCTACCGATCATACGGCGGGTTCAAGTGTTCAGCGTAGTAAGTAATCGCCCGTTGATAACGCTTCGTCTTCACGTCCGCCGTGAACTCGCCGATATGATGCAAGAGTAATCGCATCGCCTCATCATGCTCACCCATGTTGTAGCGCGTGAGCGCTAAAAACACATCGAACTCTTTCGCGTCCGGGAACGCTGCGGCACCGCGTTGCAATGCGCGCACCGCATCGCCATAGCGCTCCACACACCGGTAGCTGCTGCCAAGCCCCACCAAACAGCCGCGCAAATCGTCGTCGGCCAGTCCGTTCGACATCGCGCGCTCGTAAAACGGAATCGCTGTTTCTTCCATGCCCTGCGAATCATACGTCCCGGCCAATTCGTAGCAAACACGGGCATCTTCAGGCGATTTCTTGTTCAGGTCGAGGAGTATTGCGAGTGCCTCAGTGAATTGCGATTGCCCGCGTAATTCGATTGCGTGCGCGAGTCTTTCGTCCAGTGTCATGTGTTCTGGATGACGATCTTCGGGAAAATCGCCGAACGGTCTTGTGACTGCTTGGCGATTTTCACTGCACATTTGCGGGCGATGTCTTTGTAGATCATCGAGATCGGCCCATCGGGGTCGGCCACCACGGTGGGCGTGCCGCCATCGGCCATTTCGCGGATTTTAATATCGAGCGGGAGCGAGCCGAGCAAATCCAGCTTGTAATCGCCTGCCATTTTTGCGCCGCCACCTTCACCGAAAATATGTTCTTCATGGCCGCACTTACTACAAATGTGTGTGGCCATATTTTCAACGATACCGATAATCGGCACGCCAACTTTCTCGAACATCTTGAGGCCCTTGCGCGCATCCAAGAGTGCTATGTCTTGCGGGGTCGTCACAATCACGGCGCCCGTCACCGGCACTTTTTGCGCGAGCGTGAGCTGAATATCGCCCGTGCCCGGCGGCAAATCAATCACCAAATAATCGAGATCGTTCCAGCGCGTTTCTGTGAGCAATTGCTCCAAAGCCTGCGTCACCATTGGGCCTCGCCATACCATCGGCGTTTCTTGATCGATTAAAAACCCAACGCTCATGGCCTGAATGCCGTGGCCTTCGAGCGGCTCCATGGTCTTGCCATCGCGCGAGGCGGGGCGGCCGGTGATGCCGAGCATGGTGGGCTGCGAGGGGCCGTAAATATCTGCGTCTAGCATCCCGACCACGGCACCTTCAGCCGCGAGTGCCAATGCCAAATTCACAGCAGTGGTGGATTTCCCCACACCACCTTTACCGGAGGCGACCGCAATAATATTTTTAATACCGGGCACCAGCTTCACGCCGCGCTGCACGCTGTGCGAGACGATCTTGGTGAAGACATTGGCGGAGACATTTTCAACGCCGGGAATCTGCTTCACGCGCGCGAGCACCTGCTTGCGGATGCCTTCGGTGACGCTCTTCGCGGGGTAGCCCAAGATGATGTCAAACGAAACAAAGCCGCCTTCCACTTTGATGTTCTTGGCCGATTTGCCTTCGACAAAATTTTCGCCCGTGACGGGGTCAATCAATTCGCGCAGCGCGTTCTGGATTGCTTCGATGGTGACACTCATTGTGGGGGCCGTTTTGAGAGAGAAAAAATAGAAGTCCCATTTTATCGGAAACCACCCCTCTTCTGTATGCAATCGAGAGGTGGCTTGGTACAATCAAGCTCGAAAAATTTTTGAGCTTCGCGGGCATTTTGTCAGTGCTGCGCGTTGAGAGCCTATGCCGCGCACCCTTTTTGTCACCACCGCCCTCCCTTACGCCAATGGCCCCTTGCACATCGGCCACATCGTCGATCAGCTTTATGGCGATATCTGGTGCCGTTTCCAGCGGATGCGCGGCCACGCGGTGCATTTTGTGTGTGCGTCCGATACCCACGGCGCACCCGTCATGCTGCGCGCGGAAAAAGAAGGCATCACCCCTGAGGCGCTCATCACGCGGGTGAGTGCGGAGCAAGACCAAGATTGGCAAAATTTCTTAATCAGCTACGATCACTGGCACAGCACCCATTCACCCGAAAACACCGAGCTCGCCCAGGGCATTTACAAAAAACTTAAAGCCAACAAGCTCATCACCACGCGCGAGATCGAGCAGTTTTACGACCCCGTGAAAAAAATGTTTTTGGCAGATCGCTACATCAAAGGCGAATGCCCGAAGTGCCACGCCAAGGATCAATACGGCGATTCGTGCGAGGTTTGCGGTGCGGTCTATACGCCAACGGACCTTATTAACCCGTACTCGTCACTCACGGGTGCCAAGCCGGTGATGAAAAGCTCGGAGCATTTTTTCTTTAAGCTTTCTGACAAGCGCTGTGTGGATTTTTTACAGAAGTGGACAAAGGAAACACCGCTACAAAGCGAGGTTGTGAACAAACTCGCCGAGTGGCTAGGTGAAGACGAAAAAGGGGGTGCCAAAAATATCAACGACTGGGATATTTCGCGCGATGCGCCGTATTTCGGCATCGAGATTCCCGATGCACCGGGCAAGTTTTTTTACGTGTGGCTGGATGCGCCGGTGGGTTATTTGGCGAGCTTAAAAGCCTATTTCACCTCAGGCAAAGCCAAAGCCAACGGCGAAGCGCGCAGCTTTGATGATTTTTTAGCCGACGATGCAGTTGAGCAATATCACTTTATCGGCAAAGACATCGTTTACTTTCACACGCTATTTTGGCCCGCGATGCTGCATTTTTCAGGGCGCAAAGTGCCGAACAATATCTTCGTTCACGGCTTTATAAATTTCAGCGGCGAGAAAATGTCTAAGTCGCGCGGCACGGGGGTCTCGCCGCAGAAATATATCGCGCTCGGTCTTAACCCAGAATGGCTGCGCTACTACATCGCGGCCAAGCTCACCGAGAAGGTGGAAGATTTTGATTTCGCGCCAGAAGATTTTATTGCGCGCGTCAATAGTGATTTGATCGGCAAGTACGTCAATATCGCCAGCCGGGCTGCGGGCTTTGTGGCGAAGCGCTTCGAGGGTAAGCTCGCCGCACCCGCAATCCCCGAAAACATCGCCGCCGAATTCACCGCCGCGAAACCTGAGATTGCTGCCAACTACGAAGGCCGCGAATTCAGCAAAGCCATACGCCGCATCATGGCGCTCGCCGATCTCGCAAACCAATACGTGGATACGGCAAAGCCGTGGGACTTAGCCAAGCTTGACGGCAAAGATGCCGAGCTCCACACGGTGTGCTCGACTGCAATTGCGCTCTTCCGCGATCTCACCATCATGCTCACCCCCGTGTTACCCGCACTTGCCAAGAACGCTGCGGACATGTTCAACTTAGGGGAATTAAAATGGAAGCTCTTAGATAAGCCGCTCAAAGCAGGCCACGTCATCCAACCCTACAAACATTTAATGACCCGCATTGACCCCAAACAAATCGACGCACTCATCGAGCCGCCCGCAGAGGAGCCCGCCAAGGCTCCGGTAAAAGCCGCTAACGACGCGCCAGCGGCGAACGCCGAGTTCGCCCTGCAGCCCGTGGAAGCCCCGCGCCCATTGGTGGTTCAGCCGATTGCGGAGACAATTTCAATCGATGATTTCGGTCGTATTGATTTGCGGGTGGCAAAAATTCTCGATGCTGAGTTAGTCGTAGAAGCCGATAAACTTTTACGCTTAACGCTCGATCTCGGTATCGAGCAACGCCAAGTATTCGCCGGCATTCGCTCAGCCTACAACCCCAAAGATTTAGTTGGCCGCTTGACCGTGATGGTCGCCAATCTCGCACCGCGCAAAATGCGCTTCGGTGAATCGCAGGGCATGGTGCTCGCGGCGGGTGATGGCACGGGCATCTATCTTCTCGCACCCGATTCGGGGGCGGTGCCGGGGATGCGGATTAAGTAGCAAGCTCTTAATTTCGCATCGAATTGGCGTTCGCTATCCCCTCAAACTCCGCGCCGTTATTGGCGTTCCAGCAGATTCCTTAAATTGTCATTCCGAGCGAGGGCGAAGCCCGACGAGGAATCCCATCCGTGTGCGCTAAGACGAACGACATCGCGCAAGCGCAACGAACGCCACTGGATTCCGCTTTGCAGCGGAATGACATTTTCAGAGTGGCGCAGCTACAATGCCGCATGACCGACATCACCCCACCCAAACCTCCGCGCCCCACACCCATTGCTGCTCCCGCACCTGCGCCACCGCAGCCCCCTTACGCACTTGATCGCGACACGCTCGAAAACGAAGTCCGCATCGACACCTACCGCGCGTCCGGCCCCGGCGGGCAGCACGTGAATAAAACCAACTCCGCGATTCGCCTCACGCACGCGCCGTCGGGCGTGGTGGTGATCGCGCAAGATTCCTCATCA
>JAYVGG010000356.1:0-2267 GCA_043772475.1 Burkholderiales bacterium | reverse complement strand
GTGCCAGCGCCGCCAAAAATCTTGAATCGTGGTGGCGCGATAGGGCGAATTAAAATTGATCGGGAGCGTGATGTTAAACATCAGCGCCGCACCGAGCGCCATATCGGTATAGCCGGAAAAATCAAAGTAGAGCTGGAAGGTGTAGGCGAGGGTTACGAACCAGGCGCCTTGTGCGTCAAGTGCCGCGATGTTCGCGTAGCCCGCATTGGAGACAAGGCCAAGCGGGTCGGCGATCAATACCTTTTTGCCGAGGCCGAGGGCAAGCAGAAACAGCCCGCGCGCCACATTGTCGGCGTTGAAAAATCGCCGCGAGGCATCCGCAAACTGCGGCATCATTTCCTTGTGATGAATGATCGGCCCTGCCAGCAGATGCGGGAAAAACGTGACGAACAAGGTGTAGAAAATCGGGTTGGTTTCTTTCACTTCACCGCGCGCGGTATCAACCAAGTAAGCGATTTGCGTGAAAGTGAAAAAGCTAATGCCGAGTGGCAATGCCATCGCGGGTAGACCATCCGAGAGCCCCGCCACACCCAACACAAAATGCGTGTATTTGAATAGCCCCAATAACGCTAAATTGCCGAAGATGCCCAGCCAGAGCCATGTTCTGGCATGTCGTGTGCTGGCGATGATGCGCCGCGCGATACCGAAATTAAGCGCAATGCTGCCGATGATGACAACAAGGTGGAGAGGATTCCACCAGCCGTAAAAAAATAAGGATGCCGCACACAGCCACACGAGTGCAGTGCGCGAATGTCGCGCGAGTGCGACGTATCCGATGAGCGCAATCGGCAAAAACAGCAAGAGGTATTCGTAGCTGTTAAACAGCATTGGGAAGCGCTAGTGAATCAGCACGTTGTAGGGCGCGATATGTCGACGAAGCGTGGACTGCGCCGGGCACTTCTCCCTTTGAAAAAGGGAGATTGAGAGGGATTTTCGAACGTTGACGAATCGCAACACGCTGAAAATGCCCCTCAATCTCCCTTCGCGAAGGGAGAAGTGCTATGTCATTCCTCGCAAGGCTTCGCCAACCACCGCAAAACTTTACGTGCTGTACCATCACAACAAAACCGTATCGTCATCACGATACGCTGGCGCACACGCGCACAAAATCGCGAGCGTAACCCCACCCGTATTGGTGATGTTATGCGGCGTGCCCGGCGCAATCAGCACGCTATCGCCCACCCCCACATCAAAGCTGCGTTCCCCCAAGCGCATCCGCCCGGTGCCTTCCGTGATGTGATAAATCTCCTCACTCGCGCGGTGCAGATGCAGCAACGTGGTCGCGCCAACGGGCACGCGCGCTTCGGCAAAGCTTTGCGCTTTCACGGCGTGGGTAGTGGGGTGGAGAAGCTCGCGAATTTCAGAGCCGTCCTTGGTGATGAAAGTAGTGATCTCGGCGTAGTGCGTATGGTTTGGCTTCATGGGTCAATCCGGTGCGGGTGGGTTCCGTGCCATAATTTTGACTCACTTCGCCGCCATTTCCCATCCCGAACCAAAGAGACCATCATGGCTGTTAATTACAAGCTTCCCACGCCTGCCCGCTTGCACCCTGTGCCGGGCGTTGCGCTCGGTTTTGCCGAGGCGCATATCCGCAAACCGAATCGCAAAGACATGCTGATCGTCTCGCTCGCACCGGGCTCGCGTGCGGCGGGCGTATTCACGCAAAATCGGTTTTGCGCCGCACCCGTCACGGTTTGTCGAAGCCATTTGCACGATGCCGAAGATATTCGCGCACTCGTCATCAATACCGGCTGCGCGAATGCGGGCACCGGAGATCGGGGTTTGCTCGATGCCAAGACGACCGCCAAGGCAGTAGCCGATGCACTCGGCTGCAAAAAAACGCAGGTGCTACCGTTTTCCACTGGCGTGATTTTGGAGCACCTGCCGATGGATCGCATCCTTGCCGGCATCCCAAAGTGTGTGGCGAATCTCACGCCCACCGGCTGGTTTGATGCCGCGCACGCGATCATGACGACCGACACCGTGCCGAAGGCGATCTCAAAACAAATTCGCATTTACGATCAACTCATCACCATCACCGGCATCTCCAAAGGGGCTGGCATGATTCAGCCGAATATGGCGACCATGCTGGGCTTTATCGCCACCGACGCGCGCGTGGGTGAGGCGGTATTGCGCGATATGGTCAAAGAAGCAGCTGATGTATCGTTTAATTCCATCACGATCGATGGTGATACATCCACTAACGATTCGTTCGTCTTGATCGCCACCGGCCAAGCTAAGCACCCCGAGATAAACGGCGAAGGCAC
>JAYVGG010000355.1:0-3211 GCA_043772475.1 Burkholderiales bacterium | reverse complement strand
ATTGAGTTGGTAGACTTCACAGAACCCCATCCCCCGCCTTCCCCTTGCAGGGGAAGGGGCTAGACCGCAGCGCGCAAGATTGGCGCGTTGAAGCAGATACTTAATGCACTATTGAGATAGAAATAGAATAAACATGTTCAATCCCAACCGCGATGAAGCCCGCACATTTCTTTTCGATGCATGGAAAAAATTTCGTGCCGAAGCACCATTAACCGCGCTCGAAGCCATTGCTGTTGATGTCATCCGTAAACACCCCGAATACCACCCCCAACTCGATCACCCGGAAAAATTCGCTGAGCGTGACTACGCCCCCGAAGCGGGCGAGACCAATCCGTTTTTGCATCTCTTCATGCACATCGGCATCCACGAACAACTCTCAATCGACCAGCCCGCCGGTGTGCGCGCAGCCCACGCGGCACTCACGCAACTTCATGGCGACACGCACAAAGCCGAGCACGACGTAATGGACTGCATGGCCGAGATGATCTGGCAGGCGCAGCGTACCAAGAGTGCGTTTGATGCGGGCTTGTATTTGAATTGTTTGGCGAAGAAGCAGGGTAAGGCGTGAGCGGCCAACGGATCTCTTGATCCTTGAAACCCCGCGCCGCTATTAGGGTTTCAGCTAATCACCGCGTCTTCAATCACATCACCCAAAAACCCACCGCTCTGGTGCGCCCACAGGCGCGCATAGAGCCCATCACGCGCGAGCAGGCTCTTGTGATCACCCTCCTCCACCACGCGCCCTTCATCAAGCACAATGAGGCGATCCATCGCGGCGATGGTGGAAAGCCGGTGGGCAATGGCGACGACGGTTTTGCCTTCCATCAGTTTATAGAGCGACGCTTGAATCGCGGCTTCGACTTCGGAATCGAGCGCGCTGGTGGCTTCATCGAGCAGTAAGATCGGCGCGTCTTTTAATTTCACGCGTGCAATCGCGATGCGCTGGCGCTGGCCGCCGGAGAGTTTTACGCCGCGCTCGCCGACGTGGGCATCGTACCCATGACGGCCGGTCTGGTCGGTAAGCGTTTGAATAAATTCGTGCGCTTCAGCGCGCTTGGCCGCCGCGATCATCTCGGCCTCGCTTGCATCGGGGCGGCCGTAGGTGATGTTGTCGCGCACCGAGCGATGCAGGAGCGAGGTATCTTGCGTCACCATGCCCACGTTGGTTCGCAGACTATTTTGGGTGACATGGGCAATATCTTGCCCATCAATCAAAATGCGCCCAGACTGCACATCATAAAACCTAAGCAGCAGATTCACGACCGTCGATTTACCCGCACCCGAGCGGCCAACAAGGCCAATTTTTTCGCCCGCACGGATGGTGAGATTGAGTTGATCAATTACGTTTTTTTGCGCGCCATCTTTGGCCGCACCATACGCAAAGCTCAGGCCTTCAAAGCAAATTTCGCCCTTCGACACCACGAGCGCTTTCGCGCCCGGTGCGTCCACAACTGTGTGAGGCTTGGAGAGAATGGTCATGCCATCACGCACGGTGCCGATGTGCTCAAAAAGAGCGGCGAATTCCCACATGATCCAATGCGAAATGCCATTGAGCCTAAGCGCCATCGCGGTGGCCGCCGCCACCCCGCCTACGCCCACCTTACCTTGGGTCCAGAGCCACAGCGTGACACCGGAGGTCGAGGCGATCAGGAGCACGCTCAATACTTGATTAACAATTTCAAACGCGGTAATCATGCGCCACTGCGAATAAACGGTGACCATGAATTCTTGCATCGCGTGGCGCACGTAGCCTGCCTCGCGATCGGTGTGCGAAAAAAGTTTCACCGTGGCGATGTTGGTATAGGCATCGGTCACGCGCCCGGTCATGAGCGAGCGCGCGTCCGCTTGGCGCTGCGCCACCTTAGCTAATCGCGGCACAAAATAGCGCACCGCCACCGCGTAGAGCATGAGCCAGCCCAAAAACGGCATCACCACCCACAAATCAAACCCACCCACAATCAACATCATCGTCACGATGTAGATCGCTACAAAAACCAAGATGTCGGCCACAATCATCCACACATCACGCACCGCGAGCGCGGTCTGCATGACCTTGGTGGCGACCCGGCCGGCGAACTCGTCTTGATAAAAACTAAAGCTTTGTGAAAGCATTAAGCGATGAAATTTCCAGCGCAAGAGCATCGGGAAATTTCCCGCCATCGCTTGGTGTTTTAGCATCGCCTGCAAGGCCACCACCAGCGGGCTCGCTACGAGAATAGTGGCAAGAATCAATAAATTGCCGCGCTGGGTTTGCCACAATGCGGCGGGCTCGGTCTTGGCGAGCCAATCAACCACCTGCCCCAACATGCTAAATAAAAACGCTTCAAATACACCAATCGCTGCGGTGCAAATCGTCATCAGCAGCACATAGGGGCGCACGCCCTCTGCGGCCGCCCACATAAACGCAAAAAACGTTTTGGGTGTTGGCGTGGCCGTGGTCTCGGGATAAGGGTGAACGAGTTTTTCAAAAAAGGTGAACAAAATGGTTTTGCTTTCTTTCAATCGGGTGTTGAAAATAGGCAGGCTAGATGCATTGTGCCACGAACGCTCCAGCAAGCTGAGGTGTGAGAAGGCCAAATCGGCCAAACACTAGCAATGGCGCGGTGTTTGCAAGATTGCGGCAGTTTCACCATGTGCCCTGCAATGGGCGAAAATAGCGTGTCGCCACCGTGAATATTTTTTGCATTGGATAAACTCTTGAACACGTCCCTCATTACGCTTCAGAACGCTGACCTAAGCTTAGTCATTGCAGCCCACGGTGCCGAGCTTCGCAGCCTCGGCGAGCGCAACACGAACGACGAATATATCTGGCAGCGTGACCCGGCTTTTTGGCCGGCGAGCGCGCCGATCTTGTTTCCCGTGATTGGCCGCATGAAAGACGGCGGCTATACGCTTGACGGAAAATTTTACGAGATTCCCAAGCATGGCTTTACACGGGAAATGGATTTTTCGATTCTTGCATCAAGCGAATCTGCCGCTACATTTAGGCTCGTTGACACCGCCGAAACGCGCGCCGCATTTCCGTTTGCGTTTTCGTTGGAAGTCGATTTTCGCCTCGTTGCGCGGACACTCGAAGTCGATTACCGAGTACAGAATCGTGCTGATCGCGAAATGCCGTTCGGGCTGGGCTCCCACCCGGCGTTTACGCTGCCCCCCAGCATGGGCCCACTCACCGATTGGTCGATAGGTTTTGATACGGTAGAGCCGCCCA
>JAYVGG010000354.1:0-15422 GCA_043772475.1 Burkholderiales bacterium | reverse complement strand
GCGTAAGGCGCATCGGGCTGCCACGCTTGCACGCGAATGGTCGTGCTGGATGTGGCGACGCTGGAATCTTCTGCGTCTTGCTTGGCACTCGCGGTGCGGCGGCGCTCTAAGCCTTGCGGCGCGGCTGCACTCGGTGCGGCTACCATTGGTGGTGCGGGGGCAGCGCGCATGGCCGGTGATTCTGGCGGTTTCGGCGGCTCCATGCGGCGCACCATATCGACCGTCCCGCCCATCATGCCGCCGCGAGCGGCTTTATCACCGGCAGGTGTTGATTGAAATTTCTCTCCTTTCGGAAAATCATGGTTCCACCACGCCACCTTCGCTTCTAGCGTGCGAACAATCTGCTCAAGGTGATTACTTGCCGCCGTGCGCTTTTGCGTTTTGATGCTTGAGGCAATGCGCTCAAACTCCGCACGCAATTCCGCAGGGGGTGCGATCTCAAAGCGTGCGTAGTCTTCAACCAGTTCCAGCACGATCAGCGAAGTCTCGCGCGTGACAAGCTTAAAGCGCTGGCCAAGGCGTTTAATCTCGCTGCGATTAAATGTGTATTCAGCATCAAGTGCCGCCACCTTCAAGCTCGCGAAGCGTTGCGCGGCGGCCTGCGAGGGAAGCGCTTCGTCAAGTAATGTGGTGACGGTTTGCTGTGATCCATCAGGATGCTGAAACTCTAGTACTAGCGCGCCTTTTGAGCCATTGAGCACCCCTGCCACTTGTACGCGGCCAGCTACCACAAACGGTGACGCCATCACGATGTCAGTGGCTTCGTTTGAATCGACTCGCGTGATGCGCGTGCTGGTGGTGAGGAGTAAGCGTGCCGCATCGGCGGCATCACTCGCGGTGAGATCAATAAACCGCCCGCCGCTGCGTTCGGCCACATGCTTTAAGAAAGTTGGGTCAGATTTTGTTGCGGATGAAATCGCATACAGCGGCACACCCGTTTGCGCGAACGGTTTATCACCATAATTATTGAGCCCATCGGTGAACAATAAAAATTCACGCGAGATTGCATCAGGCGCGAACGCCGAAAGATTCGTCGCGCCATCGTAGGGTGTGGCTTGCAGCGCATCACGCAGCGCGCGCCAGTCGCCACCCCGCACGCGAAACGTTTCGGTTTTTTCCGCCACATCACGAATGCGCGTGAGCCGCACTTCGCCGTCATTCATCTTTTTGAAATACGCGTCGAGCAACGCAAACTCGCGCGCCCGGTCTCTTGTGCGGGCGCTACCCGAGCTATCCCAAACAAGCCCAATCGTGCCAGGAATCGCGCGCCCCGCTTCGCGTCCTGCGATTGGAATATCCGCGACAAAATAGTTTTTCCCCTCGAATGATTCAAGCTGCACCAACGAACTATTGGCCGGCGTGAGGGCGATGAATAGCAAACCTTGGCGGGTAAATTCTTGCTGCGATGTTTGCAAGCGGTGGGTACCCGACTTGCCAAAGAGCGACGAAGAAAAAGTGAGCCCCGCAATCGGCGACTCGCGAATCGTCGGTGCGCTACTCGTGCCATTGATACGAATATCTAAATCCAGCCTGCCGATGCGATCCCCAAACGCGAGCGGCACCCGGTAATGATTGTTCGCGAGCGACTGTGCCACCCGAATCACCACGCGCCGCGTGCCCTGTGGCGGTAGCGGATACACGCGCAACTTAAAATTATTTCCGGTTGTGACCTCCAAAAGGCCAGGGTCCACGCGGCGGCGGATGATGTCCTCAAACACCTGCTGCCCCTTGGCTTTTTCCACCGGCACCGCATCGCGAAGCGTGCCGTTTACATCAAGCGCAAACGAAGAAATGCTCTGCCCATCAAGCAACGGAAATTGTAATTCCCCCTCCAGCACGCGCCGGTTCGGGTTGAAAAACGTCATGTCGATTTCGGTCGTAGCTGAAACGCCAGCGACATCGCCATTGATGCGAACCGATTGCAATTGAATCGGCTGCTCGTTCGCGGCAGTCGGCGGCAAAATCAAGCGCGGGCCTGGCCACATCACGGTGTTAGACGCCATGGGTTTTAACGCGGAGACATCAGCAATAAATGCCGAGCAGGTGATGAGGGCGGCGCTGAGAAAGGTCTTAAAAATGGGCTTCACAGATAACTCCTTTTTGTTGGGGGTTGTCTGTTAAGCGTTGGGGAATTGAAAAAGGGTTAAACGAGCGACATTATTTTTGGAGGGTGAGCCTACGCTTCGCGCGAACGGCATTCCGATGCAGTCCAATGTGCGCTCTGCAAGGGGCTGGGAGGGGGTTGTGTGAGCCGGTGCCCAGATCGTAACTGCGACAATGACCCGAAACCCCGCGCCCCTATTAGACTTTGGCCAGCGCACCAAAAATAACCACACAAATAAAAACCCCCGAGACCACGCTAAAAGCGCAATCCCGGGGGCAATTCAAAAAACTACGATTTGTTTAAAAACGGCGCGGTTTAGAACCGACGTGGATTTAATGGCTCGCGGTCATGATGGTCTGGCACACGATCCCCATCGCGGTCGAACTGGTTAGGAAAACGTGCGCCAGCCCGATCAAAGCGCGCGCGGTTCAAAAACCAGCCATCACCGCGATGTTCCCAACGTTGATGTTGAAACGCATAGCCACGGCGCTCGCGCTCAAAGTAGCCTTCAACCCAAACGTAGTGATGACCTTGCACATCCCAGAAGCCCGGCACCCAGATGAAACCACGACGTGCGGCGGGAGTGTACTCATGGCGCGGTTGAGGTGGCGCGTGGTTAAAGCTTACCGATTCATGCCCCCGCTGCGGCACGCGCACGCCGGTATACATGGGTGACGGTGCGTGCGCGGTTGGCTGCGACGTAGGTACAAACGGCGCGGTGCCATAACCAAACTGCGGCAGCGTCGAGTACGTTTGCGGTACGGGCTGCGCGTACTGCTGTGGGAACTGCGGGAGCATCGCCGTTGGCAGTGCTGGCACAGCGGGCGGCACACGGTAAGTTGGCGAAGGCACCGGCAACGATTCGCGCGCGCCCCGACCTTGCGGGGCAGGGGTAAGCTCACGCCCATCCGGTGTGCGATACACCGTCTCGGTTGGGTAAATCGAAACTGCTTCATCGTGCTCGGCAAAGCTTATCGAAGGCACTGCCATCGCACCAAGTGAGGCGGCAACGATCACAACGGGGGTCACTACTTTTTTGATCAACATGAAAATTCCCCTTCACATATATCACGCCGTAGCTTGGGTGTGATGCTAAGACCAAACGGCTGTCGGTCTCAGTGGGAATAACGCAGCATTCGCGTAGGGGATACGCGTGGGGGAGAGTAAGTTGTAATCAAACGTAACGAAGCAAATGTGGTGCGCGATGCGCCAACGTTAAAACCGGGCATCCAAATCGTTGCTATCAGAGCGCAGTTTCTTCAAGTTGTTATGCCGAGTTGCCGTTACGAAAAATCCCATCGCGCCACAAATCGAGATTGCCTCTTAAGCGTGGCGCGCAATTTAACTCTTTCTCGCGCAAGGCCGGGGCCACTTCGGCGGGACATACGCTGTGGACCATACGCTGTGGAACACCGGCGCTACTGGCAACGTGCGCCTACCAAGGCGAAACACACTTCACACCCAATAGCTTCGGCGCGGAGGGGGCATCTTCTGTGTAGAGCTGCTTCACACCATGCTCCGCACAAATGGCGATGATCAATGCATCCCAGTATTGCACTTGCTTTTCGGCGGCAAGCTGCAAGGCCGCCGCGTGAGCGGTCACGGATGATGCCATCGGCGGCATCGCCGCAGCCCATGCCTCAACTATCGCGCGCGCATTGGCTCGTGACGTTAGCTGCTTACGCGTCACCACCGCAAAATACTCGCCGTACACCTGAGCCGCGATAGGCCAGCCCGCTTTGAGTGCGCGATCAAGAAGTTTCCGCGCCGCTTTGTGCTTCTGCGCGACCGACTCGTCGGTCGCATAGACGAGAATATTGGTGTCGAGTGACATCATTGTTCGTAGGCATCCGCACGCTTGAATTTCCCCGGATAGGGCTTGCTCAACCGAAACGAAAGTGCCAACTTCATTTGCGCTTCGCGCTCGACCTGCGGCGGCAGCACATCCGCACGCACCAGCTTCAACGACGCACGTCCGCGCCGCGTAATGATGACCTCTGCGCCCGCGTCAACAAGGGCGGCGTAGTGGGTGAAGTTATGTACCGCCTCGCGCGCGGTGGTGGAAAGAGTTCGGTCGCTCATGGGCGCCTCCAAAGACAGGTCTCACATAATGTAGCACATTGTGTGAGACCTGATGTGATACTTGCTCTGGCAATGATTGAATGAAAGTAAAAGGCTAGGCGTAGCCGAAGCCGAAGCTTTCAGACCCGCCTACGCCACATCAACCAAACCATCGCCCCACCCACAAAAACCAGCACCGGCAGCGCCACGTAGTTGAGCGTATTCCAGCCGTTCGCTTTCAAAATCAGCCCCGATAAAAACGACGAGGTGGCGGTGATGCAGAAGACGAGCAAATCGTGGAATCCTTGCGCGTTCGCTTTTTCGTTGGGTTGGTAGCACTCGGTGAGTAGTGTGGAGCCGCCAACGAACATGAAATTCCAGCCCAGCCCCAAGAGCACGAGCGACCAAGAAAAATGCGCCACGCTCACCCCCGAAAGTGACACTGCCACGCACGCGAACATGAGCGCCACGCCGGTGAGCATGATTTTCAGCACGCCAAAACGCACGATTAAAGAGCCGGTAAAAAATGATGGCGCAAACATCGCGATCACGTGTGCGGTGATGACATCGGCTGCCGCGTTGTACGGGTGGCCGCAGACCCCCATCGCGAGCGGGGTCGCGGTCATGAGAAGGTTCATCACACCGTGGCCGAACGCGCTCGACATCACGGCGACGATAAACACGGGCTGCAGGGCGATCTCGCGTAGCGTGCGCGCGGGTGCGGCGTTGTCGTTGGCGATGGGGTCGGGGATGCGAAGCTGCGAAAGGATGAGGGCGGTGAGTATGCAAAAGCCCATGAGGGATGCGTAGGAGGCGAGAAACTCGGTCTCGGCCAATGTGCGCGTCCACTTCGACATCGCGGGCCCAACAATGCCACCGATGAGCCCACCGGCGACGACCAATGAAATCGCTTTCGCTTTGAAATGTGCCGGTGCCACATCGGCCGCCGCAAAGCGATAAAACTGCCCAAACGCGCTGTAAATACCGAGAATAAACGTGCCCAAGCAGAGCAGCGCCATGCTGTGGGCATAGACTCCAAATGTAGCAATGGCACCACCGACCAAGCCGCATAACGTACCGACTAAAAACCCCGCGCGGCGGCCGATGCGCTGCATCAAGCGCGATGCGGCCATCGCAAAAAGTGCCGAGCCAATCACCTGTGTGGTGACGGGTAGGGTTGCGAACGATTTATCGGCAGCTAATTGATAGCCGACTAAGCCATTCAACGCAATCAAGGTCACGTTGTTGGTGAAAAGCAGCGCTTGGCAGGCGGCTAAGAGCGAGATATTGCGGGTGAGATCGCGAGACACGTGGCGGCTTTCTGAGGTGAACCTTGCGGGAGTATTGCAGAGGTATTGCAACAGCGATCACCCAACAGTATCGGGTAATTCCATGCCTTCGTTCAAGATTGCCGCGTAGCCCGTGTAGCTAAAAACGCGGTCGCGCTGTTTCTGCGTTATCTCACGCACGATACCGAGTGCCTGCAAATGTGCGAGGGATCGGTTGACGGTGGTGGGTGTGAGCTTGATTGTTTTCGCGAGCCAGCCGGGTGAAGCAATCGGTTGGCGCTGCATCGCGCGATGCACCATCAGTGCGGATGCGGCGGCTCGCCCCAGCGATTCGATGCGAATACTATCGGCAGCCGTTAGCGCCAGCAGTCGCTGTGCCGCATTCACCGCCTCGTTAGCGCTCGCGACGACACCATCCGCAAAAAAATCTAGCCAACGCTCCCAATTGCCGGTAAGTCTCACATCGTTCAGCAATTCATAGTAGAGCCGACGGTGTTGCTTAAAATAAAGGCTGATGTAGAGCAGCGGCTCACGCAGTACGCCATCGGCGCATAGCAACAGCGTGATGAGGAGGCGGCCTACGCGCCCGTTGCCGTCGAGAAACGGGTGGATTGTCTCAAACTGTACGTGCGCCAATGCCGCTTTCACGAGCGGCGAAGTTTGCTCTGGTTGATCGTGCAAAAATCGTTCCAAATCGCCTAGGCAGCGCATTAGCTCTTCGACGGGGGGCGGCACAAAGACGGCGTTACCGGGGCGCGTGCCACCAATCCAATTTTGGCTTTGGCGAAATTCGCCGGGGCGGTTCTGCGCACCACGGCCGTGGTTAAGCAGCACTTTATGCACTTCACGTAGCAGCCGCAGCGACAAGGGAAAGCCCCCACGGAGGCGCTTAAGCCCATGATCGAGTGCCGCCACGTAGCAGCTCACTTCGCGCGCGTCTGCCACCGGTACACCCGGCTGTTCGTCAATTTCAAAGAGCATCAAATCAGCGAGCGACGATTGCGTGCCCTCGATCATCGAAGACAGCACCGCCTCTTTTCGCACAAAGCTATAAATTAGAAGTGAGGCATTGGGTAGCAAGTGCGCTATGCCGTCCAGCCGACCAAGCGCTAACAGCGCCGTGTCAAAACGGTGGCGCAGGTCGGGAGTCCAGTCGATAGCTGGGCGCGGCGGCAGAGCCGCAGGCACAAACGCGCGCACCACTTCGCCGGTGGTGGAAATTCGCAAGTATTTACCTTGTAGCGCGCGCTTCATGGATGTCTCAACCTAGAATAATGAAACCAGTTATTCTAGTTTAAGACATTTTAGTAAAATAGTGACATTTTCGGCTTCAACCACCGCAGCTTGCCACCCCACACCCACCCCACGAATAAGCTATGATTCTTGCTTCCCAAATTTTGCCCCCATCATGCCTAAAACCCCCGCACAAGAACCTGAATCTTACGAAGCCGCCATGGCTGAGCTAGACGCGCTGGTTGAAAAAATGGAAAGCGGTACGCTCCCGCTTGAGGCATCCCTTTCGGCTTATCAGCGCGGCACGGTGCTGTTGAAATACTGCGAAAAAGTATTGGCCGACGCGAACCAGCGCATTAGTGTGCTCGATGGCGAAACGCTTAAAGATTTCCAAGGCTAATGATGGATTTCCCCTCTTGGTCACGCCAAGTCGCAGCCGACATGGAGCGCACGCTCGCGGCTCTGCTACCCGCTGCCACCGCCCGCCCGCAGCGCTTGCATGATGCCATGCGCTACGCAACGCTCAGTGGTGGCAAGCGCGTGCGGCCCATGCTCGCCCACGCGGCCGGGCTACTCACCGACGCACCGATTGCACGCGTGCGGATTGTCTCAGCCGCGATCGAAGCAATCCACGCGTACTCGCTCATTCACGACGATATGCCCTGTATGGACGACGATGTGTTGAGGCGCGGCCGGCCCACCTGCCACGTCGAGTTTGACGATGCCACAGCACTACTGGCAGGGGACGCGCTGCAATCGTTCGCCTTCGATCTCATGGCAGGCCACACCCTAAACGATAATCCCGCTGAGCAAATCGCCATGATTAGCCTTTTTGCGCGCGCCTGCGGCTCGCATGGCATGGCGGGCGGGCAGGCGATTGATTTATCCAATGTAGGTAAAGCGATCACCCTACCCGAGCTTGAATTTATGCACATGCAAAAAACCGGCGCGCTGATTCGCGCCGCCGTGCTGCTCGGTGCCATGTGCGGCACACTCTTATCGGCCACCGACGCCGCCCACCTAGACCGCTACGCCAAGTGCGTGGGCTTAGCGTTTCAGGTCGTTGATGATGTGCTCGATTGCGAATCCTCCACCGAAAAACTCGGTAAAACCGCCGGCAAAGATCAAGATGCGAATAAGCCGACCTACGTGAGCCTCTTGGGGCTTGCCGAGGCGAAGCGCTTTGCGGAAGAATTACTGGCGGATGCCAAGACGGAAGTAGCCGGATTTGGCGAGCGCGGGCATAGGCTTAGCCAACTGGCAGAATTCATCGTAAAGCGCGATAATTAAAGCTACGTCCTACGCCACGGCCAAAGCCGATTCCATGACCCCATCAAAATACCCGCTGCTCGATACCGTAAATGACCCCGCCGATTTGCGCCGCATCGAGCGCAAATCGCTCGGCGCGCTTGCCACCGAGCTACGCGAATACATCGTCGATTGTGTATCTGCCACCGGTGGGCATTTTTCGTCCAATCTCGGCACGGTCGAGCTCACCATTGCGCTTCACTACGTTTTTAATACCCCCGAAGACCGTATCGTCTGGGATGTCGGCCACCAAACCTACGGCCACAAAATTTTGACCGGCCGTAAGCTCGGTATGCCCACGCTGCGGCAAAAAGGCGGCATTGCCGGCTTCCCGCGCCGCGAAGAAAGTGTTTACGACACCTTCGGCACCGCACACTCCTCCACCTCAATTTCGGCTGCACTCGGCATGGCGGTCGCGTCTCGTTTGACGGGGGCAAACCGCAAAGCGATTGCCGTGATTGGCGACGGGGCCATCACCGGCGGCATGGCTTTTGAAGCGATGAATAACGTCGGGCGTGAAAACGTGATCGTGATTTTGAACGACAACGATATGTCGATCTCCGAATCCATCGGTGCGCTCAATAACTACTTGGCGAAGTTAATGTCCGGACGCTTTTATGCAGGCACCAAAAAAACCGCTGAAAAAGTTTTGCAGCACACGCCCACCATCCACGGCCTTGCGAGGAAGCTCGAAGAACACGCCAAGGGCATGATTAGCCCGTCCACCATGTTTGAAGAGTTTGGCTTTAATTACACCGGCCCCATTGATGGGCATAACGTCGATGTGCTCGTCGATACGTTAGCCAACATCGGCAAGCTCGAAGGCCCGCAGTTTTTGCACGTCGTCACGCGCAAAGGCCAAGGCTACAAGCTCGCTGAGGATGACCCCATTCACTACCACGCCGCCTCCGGCAAATTCGACCCGAAAATTGGCATCGCCAAGCCCGCCGCCCCCGCTGTCCCCAAGCTCACCTACACGCAGATTTTTGGCGAGTGGCTGTGCGATATGGCGCGTGCCGATAAACGCTTGGTCGGCATCACGCCCGCCATGCGCGAGGGCTCGGGGCTCGTGAAATTTTCACAGCAGTTTCCAGAGCGCTATTTCGATACCGCGATTGCCGAGCAGCACGCCGTTACCTTCGCAGCCGGTCTCGCGGCGGATGGTTTGAAACCAGTACTCGCGATTTACTCGACCTTTTTGCAGCGCGGCTACGACCAGCTCATCCACGATGTGGCGATTCAAAACCTGCCTGTGGTATTCGCGCTTGATCGCGGTGGCCTAGTGGGGGCAGATGGCCCCACGCACCATGGCGCGTTTGATATTTCGTTTTTGCGCTGCATTCCCAATATGGCGGTGCTCGCCCCGGCGGATGAAAACGAATGTCGCCAAATGCTCTACACCGCCTTCACCATGGATTCCCCCACCGCCGTGCGCTACCCGCGCGGCACGGGGCCCGGCGTTGCGATTCAAAGCGAGATGACGGCACTCCCGATTGGCAAAGGGGTCGTGGTGCGCGAGATAAAAGGCTTTGAAGGTAAGCGCGTCGCCATACTTGCTTTCGGCTCGATGGTGCGTGCGGCACGTGAGGCGGCGGAAGACTTAAACGCAACCGTTGCCAACATGCGCTTCGTAAAGCCGCTCGATGACGAGCTCGTTTTTAAGCTCGCCACCACACACGATTACTTGGTCACGATTGAAGAAAACGCAATCATGGGTGGTGCCGGGAGTGCTGTGTTGGAGTCACTCGAAGCGCAGGGGCTCAATGTGCCGGTGCTGCAATTAGGGCTGCCCGATCAATTTGTTGAGCACGGCGACCCCGCCGTCTTGCTCGCTGATTGCGGTCTCAATAAAGACGGTGTGATCAAATCGGTTCGCGCCTTTTTGGCACGTGATGCCGCCAAGGCCCCGCAGCGCGCGGCGAGCTAGCTAATCAACCAAATCACCATTGCGGCGTTACTGCACTACATTCACTTTTAACGAGCTCATCATGAGAAAAATTGCCATCCTCCTGACCGCTGCTTTTTTTGTTTCGGCATTGGGTTTAGAAGCCCTCGCCCAAGATGCCAAGGCAGCACCTGCCGCCACCGCACCGGTCGTCCCCAAACACACGTGCAAACGCCCCACCAAACCCAGCGAAAACGCCGAAACCCCCGTCCAGCGCGCGTTTCGGCGTGATATGGATGGCTACCGCGAGTGCCTCATGAGCTACGGCGAAGACATGCGCGCCGCCGCCAAAGCGCACATGGATTCGGGTAACGCCGCGATAAAAGAATTCAACGATTACGTCGATACCGTACAGCCGAAAAAAGAATAGTGCTAAAAATTGCGCCCATAAAAAAGCCACCGCGAGGTGGCTTTTTTATGGGCGCAAAAAACGCCTACTCGTTCAAAATAAACGTAATCTTCAACACCACTTTATAAAGCGTGATCTTGCCCTTGCTGATTTCCATGCTTTGGTCTTTAACCCAAGCACCGGTCACGTTTTTCAAGGTTTTGTTGGCACGAGAAACGCCGGTCTCGGTGGCATCGGCAAAGCTTTTTTTGGAAGCGGCGATCACTTCGGTTACGCGGGCGACTGACATGTGAATCTCCTTGAGTTAGAAAAAGGGTAACAACAAAACGAGGTTACTCCTTGGCGCGCCTTGGGGCAAGATGCGTTACCTGAGCGACACAATCGTTTAGTTTTTCAGCGCAAGAAATTGCGCGATTCGAGCCGTCTCAGCTTCAAGGGCACGCTTAAAGGCCGCCTCACGTGGGCGGCTTGCGATAAAGCCTAATTCCACCTTGCCGCCGGCCCCCACATTCGCCCAGCCAATCACGTCATCGCGCCACAGCAGCGGTAGCGCGTAGTAGCCGTGTACGCGCTTGGCGAGTGGTGTGTAAGCCTCGAAGCGATACGCCCAGCCCCATAGATGCTCAAAGCGGCGGCGATCCCACACCACGGGGTCGAAGGGGGCTAGGAAGCGCACGTGCTCACTTTCTTCGCGCGGGGTTTTCAATGCGCGCGGCCACAGATACGCCATGCCGTCCACGGCTTCCTCCACCCATTCGCTTGACGCGAGCTTTGCTTTCACGCGTGCGACGTAATCCACATCGGGCTTATTGGTGCCCATCATGCTCATCGTTTGCAGGAGACTGCGCTTGGGCATCGGCGCGTAGAGATTCAAGATGAGATTAAGAATGCCATCGGCCCGCGCGGTGTCGGGTAATGCGCGTGCGGGCGCGGCCGCTTCACCGTACACGCGAATACCGCCTTCGCGCCGCGTCACACGCAGCACGCCGCGCCGGTGGAGTGCCTCCAGCACCATCGTGGTGGCGGATGAGGAGCCACCCCAACCATTCGTGCGCCGGCCTGCGGCGAGGGTTTGTTCGAGGGTGCGTGGGTGCGCCTCGCCGTGTTCACCGAGGTAGTGCAGTACGCTTTTTTTGAGTGTTTTATGCTCATCTAAAAATCGTTGCAAACGGCCTGAAACGCGGCGTGGATAAAGGAGTTCCAGATTTTGCTGCGGGAAAAAACCGTAGTTGTGGAGCGCATCTTCATGCACGCTAAGCTTCGGGTAGCGGCGCTCTAAATCATCTATCCGGTAGTCTTTCACGCGATGCCGGAGAATCAAATCTTGCGCGCGCGCGGGTGCCCGGATGGGGTCTGCTTGCACGTAGCCCATGCGGGTGATGGCGCGTGCAAGTGTCGTGGGCGTGAAGAGTGAGTGCGCGACCGCGATCCGCCTAAGTGCGGCGAGATCCGTCACGCTATTTCACGCTCGATTTATCTTGGCCGAATAACATGTTGCGTTCGGCCGCACTCATGTCGGCTACGTTTCGGGCGCGCGTTTCTTCGTTGCGCGCATAAGCGCGCGTGGTGGCGGGGCGTGCGCGAATGGCATTTTTCCAGCGCGCCAGATGCGGGAAATCGGCCATGTCTTGGCTTTGGCGATCCGGCACAATCCACGGGTACGAGGCCATATCGGCGATGGTGTAGTGCGCGCCGCAGATAAATTCGCGCTCGCTCAAGCGCTTATTGAGCACGCCATACAAGCGCGAGGTTTCGTTCACGTAGCGCTTGATCGCGTAGTCGATTTTTTCGGGGGCGTAGTGATTGAAATGATGGTTCTGCCCCAGCATCGGGCCTAAGCCGCCCATTTGCCAAAAAAGCCACTCCATGCACTCGACTTGGCCGCGCAAATCTTTGGGGATAAATTTGCCGAGCTTGCCCGCGAGGTAAAGCAGAATCGCGCCTGATTCAAATACCGTAATCGGTTTGCCGCCATCGGTCGGCGCATGGTCGATGATGGCGGGCATGCGATTGTTCGGCGAAAATTTTAGAAACGCGGGGTCAAATTGATCTCCCTTGCCAATATCGACCGGCACGATGCGGTAATCGAGCTTGGCCTCTTCGAGGAACAGGGTGATTTTGTGGCCGTTTGGGGTGGGCCAGTAGTAAAGGTCGATCATGAGGTCTCCTTAAAATGTTGACAACGAACGACTACTTCCCAAACGCATTCACCCCGCCGCGCAAATACTGTTCCGGCCACTCCATTTTCACACCGAGCTCATGCGCGGCATGGCGCGGCCAGTATGGGTCACGCAAGAGCGCGCGCGCTAAAAAAACGCAATCCGCATCGCCGTCACCAATAATTTGTTCGGCCTGCACGGCATCCGTAATCAAGCCCACCGCACCCGTTGGGATGACGGCCTTATTGCGAATCACGCGCGCAAACGGCACTTGGTAGCCGGGGCGGATCGTCATCTTGGCATCCGCCACATTGCCGCCAGAGGAGACATCGATAAGATCAATACCGAGCGCTTTCGCGGCTTTGCAAAATTCAATCGACGCCATCACATCCCACCCGCCGTCTTTCCAATCGCTCGCCGAGAGGCGCACAAATACCGGCAAATTTTTCGGCCAAAACTCGCGCACCGCCTTGCACACCGCCAGCGGAAAACGCATCCGATTTTCCAGCGTACCGCCGTATTCATCGGTTCGCACATTTGAAAGCGGGGACAAAAACTCATGCAGCAAATAGCCGTGTGCCGCGTGGAGCTCGACGACCTCGAAGCCCGCTTCAAGTGCTCGCTTAGCACCGGCCACAAAATCGGCCACACAGGTCGCGATCTCGGCCCGGCTCATCTCGCGAGGTGCGGGGTAGGAATCCGAAAACGAAACCGCTGATGGGCCCAAGACCGGCCACCCGCCTTGGGTTTCGGCTACTTTTCCATGGCCGCGCCAAGGTGAAAACGTGCTCGCTTTACGTCCCGCATGAGCAAGCTGCATGGCCGGCACGGCACCGTTGGCCTTGATAAAAGCAGCAATCGGCTTCCATGCGGCCACCTGTTCATCGTTCCAAATCCCCGCATCTTCAGGCGAGATGCGCCCGGCGGCGGTAATGGCCGCTGCCTCCGTCATCACCATCGCCGCCCCGCCTACGGCACGCGAGCCCAGATGAACAAGATGCCAATCGGTGGGCACCCCATCGACGCAACTGTACTGGCACATCGGGGAGACAAAAACGCGGTGCTTAAATGTTAACTCGCGCAGTGAAAACGGGCTGAATAATTGGGACATGAAGGGATAGTTTCCGATGGAAGAAAGCTTGGATAATAACGGCAACTCACGACATTTTAAGGTTGAACGCTTTTGACTCGCAAAATTCCCACCGCCCTCGATTGGCTGCATCAGGGCGAATTTTTTACCCATCACGGGCACCGCATTTTTTTTCGCCGCCAAGGCACAGGCCCGGTGCTGCTCTTGCTGCACGGCTTTCCCACCGCCTCGTGGGATTGGGTGAAGCTCTGGGAGCCACTCGCCGCGCGCTTTACCGTGATCGCCCCCGATATGATTGGCTATGGTTTTTCCGCCAAGCCACCGCTTTATGACTACCGCATTGCCGATCAAGCCGATTTGATTGAGGGGTTGCTCGCCCATGCGGGCGTGACGAAATTTCATATGTTGGCCCACGATGTGGGCGACACCGTGGCGCAAGAGCTACTCGCGCGCGCCAAGGCGGGTAGCGCAAAGGTGGCGCTCGAAAGCGTGTGTTTACTCAACGGCGGATTATTCCCCGAGACGCATCGGCCACGATTTTCGCAACGCGTATTGTTATCCCCAATCGGCCTGTGGGCCGCGCGGCGCTTGACGTTTCCCAAATTTTCGCGCGCCATGGCGACTATTTTTGGCCGCCACTCCAAGCCCGATAACGAAGCGCTTAGCGGCTGGTGGACGCTCTTAACGCGCCATGAAGGCCGCGAGGTTATCCCGAGGCTTCTGCACTACATGATCGAGCGTCGGCTTGAACGCACGCGCTGGGTAGGCGCTCTCACCGAGGCCGCGATTCCGCTACGCTTAATCAACGGCACCGATGACCCGGTATCCGGCGAGCACATGAGCGAGCGCTACCGTGAGCTCGTGCCGAATGCCGACGTGATCTTGTTGCGCGGCATCGGCCATTTCCCGCACTGGGAGTCCCCCGACATGGTGCTGCAAGCCTACCTCGCGTTTTACGACACCAAGGTACGCGGTGGCTGATGTTGCAATCCAAGCGGGCCCTCGCGCCCTCGCGCACATTCGCGCAAATGGCTTAAGCGCGAACGACATCACCATCGTGCCCGGTGCCGCCGGTGGGCCCAAGGGCTTGGGGCTTGCCAAGCTCGATGAATGGCTGTTCGCCGATTGGCTGCCCACGTCTTTTGCCACGCGCACAAAGCCCATTAACTTGATCGGCGCTTCGATTGGCGCGTGGCGCTTTGCGTCTGTGTGCAAAGGTGCGCCAGGCGGCGTATTTTCATCACAAGCCACACGCGCGGGCTTGCGTGCGCTCGCTGATGCCTACTGCGAGCAACGCTACCCAAAAAATACCAATGCCGCTTTTGTGAGCGGCACCGCGCGCGATTTGATTCGCGATTTATTTGTGGGGCAGATCGGTGATGTGCTCAGCCACCCGCACTACCGCCTGAACCTACTCGCCGTGCGCGGCAAGGGCCTACTCGCGCGTGATGTGCCGGGGCGTACCCACGTGGGATTTGCGGCGGCGACAGTGGCCAATTTAGGCGGGCGCCGCCATTTACGGCACTTTTTAGATCGTGTTTGGTTTACCGCTAATTCCCCCGAAACCAGCGCCCCTATTGGCGTTTCGCCCTTATTTGCAGCGCAATTTGATGCCTTTCACACCGACTACGCCACACTCACCGAGACTAATTTCTCCGATGCCCTCGTCTCCTCGGGCTCGATCCCCCTCGTGATGCAGGGGGTCAGCAACATCGTCGGTGCGCCACGCGGCACCTACTGGGATGGCGGCATCATCGACTATCACTTGAGCCTCCCCTATGCCGCTCACGCCGGGCTCACGCTCTACCCGCACTTCACCCACACCATCACCCCCGGCTGGCTCGACAAAGCGGTGCCCTGGCGGCGCGCGCGTGGGCATGACCT
>JAYVGG010000353.1:0-2122 GCA_043772475.1 Burkholderiales bacterium | reverse complement strand
GCGCGCGAGTGCGGGAGCCGAAGACTCGGGCCGTATTCGATTAGCAATTCGGCTACGCGGGTGTAGTCCGCAAGCAAATCAACGGGCCAAGATTCGATTTCCGCAAGCACGCGCGGATGGAAATACTCGATTTCAAACGCCATGACAGCATGTTAGCAAATATGCTAACACTTCACAAGCGGAAAGCTATGGTGCCCCACGTCCAAACTATGGGGCACGCCGCTGTTGGCACCGCCCGCGTGACCATTTAGGCGTTACCACTCAATACAAGAATCCCTGCTCAGCAAACGAAAGCGAAGCACCGGGCGCAACAATGAAATGATCAAGCACCTTGACATCAACCAATGCCAGCGCCTCCGCCAATGCTTTTGTTAGCGAACGGTCAGCCGCACTTGGGCTGGCTTCCCCTGAGGGATGGTTGTGCGCCAAGATCACCGAACCGGCATTGTGAGCGAGCGCTCGCTTAACGATTTCTCTCGGGTAGACGCTCGTTTGCGTCAGGGTGCCGCGAAATAGTTCTTCTACCGCGATGACGCGATTTTGCGCCGTCAAAAATACCGCAACGAATACCTCGTGTGGCAAACGCGACAATGTCATACGCAAATAGTCCCGAACCGCTTGTGGAGAATTTAGTGCGTCGGTTTTAAGAACTTCCTCTTCCAACGCGCGACGCCCCATCTCAAGCACGGCCTGTAGCTGCACGTATTTGGCGGGGCCCACACCGTTGACCGCGCATAAATCCTCCGCACTGGCAGAAAACAGCCCGGCCAGATTGCCAAACTTGCTCACGAGCTCGCGTGCCAGATCGACGGCACTTTTGCCTTTCACGCCGACTCTGAGGAATATCGCTAGCAACTCTGCATCCGATAGCGCCTTCGCACCCTGCTTCAACAAACGCTCGCGTGGTCGCTCGTCTTCTGGCCATTCTGTGATTGCCATGGTGGTGAATGATCCTGTGTAAAATACTGAAATGGTTACAAAAACTGCACAACCGGTCGCCAGCGTCGTGCTCGGCATTACAGGCGGTATCGCCGCCTACAAATCGGCGGAACTCACGCGCCTGCTGAAAAAAGCGGGCATTAATGTTCAGGTAGTGATGACTGAAGCAGGCACCAGGTTCATCACCCCGGTGACCATGCAAGCGTTGTCCGGCAATCCCGTATTTGTCGACTCATGGGATAGCCGAATTGACAACAATATGGCGCATATCGAATTGTCTCGCGCGGCAGACGCGATTTTGGTTGCACCCGCCAGCGCGGATTTTCTAGCCAAAATTGCCAACGGCCTTGCGAACGATTTGCTTACAACGCTCGTACTCGCCCGCCGGTCTACATGCCCCTTGCTTGTTGCGCCGGCGATGAACCGCGAAATGTGGGAAAGCCCCGCCACCCAGCGCAACATCGCCCGGCTTATCGCCGATGGCGTCACTGTGCTGGGGCCCGACCAAGGGGACCAGGCTTGCGGCGAGACGGGATTGGGCCGAATGCTGGAGCCTGACGCGCTGGTTGAGGCATTGCAACGTCTCAATGCGCCAAAAACACTTGCAGGCAAACGCGCACTCGTGACGGCCGGTCCGACGTTTGAGCCGATCGATCCGGTACGAGGAATCACCAATTCAAGCTCCGGCAAGATGGGTTATGCGATTGCGCAGGCGTTACTTGATGCGGGTGTCGAGGTTATTTTGGTCAGCGGCCCCACCTCAATTCCCCCGCCAACCAAGGCGAAGTTGTTTCCTGTTAAGACCGCTTCACAGATGTTTGAGGCAGTTAAAGCAAATATCGCCGAAATTGACTTGTTTTTTGGCGTTGCGGCGGTCTGTGATTACACACCAGCGATGCCGCAAACACAGAAAATGAAGAAAAAAGCGGAAAAACTCACTATTGAGCTTGTCCCCACGGCGGACATTCTGGCTTGGGTCGCAACGCAACCGCACCCACCTTTTTGCGTAGGCTTTGCAGCCGAAAGCGAGAACGTCGTCGAATATGCTCGTAAAAAGCGTGAAAACAAGAAAATTCCCATGATCGTCGCCAACTTGGCCACCGCAGCGGTTGGTGCTGACGACAATGAAGTCACTATCATCGATGACAACTTTGAGACCGCTATCCCACGCGGCACAAAAATG
>JAYVGG010000352.1:0-2245 GCA_043772475.1 Burkholderiales bacterium | reverse complement strand
AAACAAAAAATGCTGGCACTAACAGATGCCAAATTGCGCGTCGATATCTTGCATCGCTTTTTGCGTGAGCAACAATTGCTTGGCTGAAACACCAATACGGGCGCGCGGCTTGGGCCACCGTGCCGCAATGGCTACAGTGCCGCAAGAATCCGCTTCACCGGTGCGGGCAATGCGGCCGCACTCGCGTCAGCGAGATTGAGCCACATGAGCCCGGGCAGTGCGGCACGCTTGCCGCGCGCGCGCACCGCAAATTTCACCGGCGTAATGGCGAGCCCATAATGGGTAAAACCATGCGGCACCACGGGCAGTGTCGCGATCAGTTTTGCCGATACACCAAAGCGCTTTTTGGCCGCCACCAAGGCATCATCGCCACTGCTCACCTCCGGCAAAGACCACAGCCCGCCCCATATTCCGGGCGACGGACGCTTTTCGAGCAGCACCTCGCCGCTCGCGATAAGCACCAACATTTGCACCGTGCGGTGCGGCGTGGGCTTGCTCGCAGCGCGCCCCGGTAGCGTCGCAATGCGATCCTGGGCCAGCGCCACACAGGTGCGCTTCACGGGGCAGCGCGTACAGTGTGGGCTCGTGCGCGTGCAGAGCGTGGCCCCCATGTCCATCAAGCCCTGCGTGTAGGCTTCGATGCCTGCGCGCGGCAAGTGGGCTTCAGCGAGCGCCCATAGTGCGGTCTCGACCGCTTTCGTTTTGATGTCGCCCGCCATGCCGAAATGCCGCGCCAAGACGCGTTTTACGTTGCCATCGAGGATGGCGGCACGTGTACCAAAGGCAAAGGCCGCAATCGCGGCGGCCGTTGAGCGGCCAATGCCGGGGAGCGCCACAATTTCTTCAAGGGTGCGTGGGAATTCACCCGCATGGGCATCACGGATGACGCGTGCGGCCTTGTGCAGATTGCGCGCGCGCGCGTAGTAGCCTAGCCCCGCCCAGTAGGGCATGACCGCATCTTCGCTCGCGTTCGCAAGGGCCGCGATGGTGGGGAACTGCCCCAAGAAGCGCGTGTAATAAGGGATTACGGCAGACACCTGCGTTTGCTGAAGCATGATTTCGGCCAACCAAATTCGGTACGGGTCGCGATTACCTTGCCACGGTAAATCATGGCGGCCTTGGGTTTTTTGCCAGCGAACAGTGCTTGATGAAAATGTAGACATAGCGAGAATCATAGCAGGCGATCCGTAAAACCACTGATTGACGCAGGCTATTAAACGCATCGCATCAATCAATTAGACGTATCGTGCCCACGCGCCGATAATCGCAAGACTTGATGCCGTTAATCGGTATCAGGCATGAAGTTTTACCCTGACAAACTAGGAGATTCACATGAAACTCAAGGGCACCAAGACACACGACAATTTGAAAGCCGCCTTCGCAGGCGAATCACAAGCTAACCGCCGCTACCTCTATTTCGCGAACAAAGCAGACGTCGAAGGCAACACCGAAGTAGCCGCACTGTTCCGCGCAACCGCTGAAGGCGAGACCGGCCATGCGCACGGCCACCTCGACTATCTGGCAAGCGTTGGCGACCCTGCTACCGATATGCCAATCGGCAAATCGGCTGACAACTTGCGCTCCGCTGTTGCTGGCGAAACGCATGAGTACACCGATATGTACCCTGGCATGGCAAAAAGCGCGCGTGACGAAAATTTTGACGAAATCGCCGATTGGTTTGAGACCTTGGCAAAAGCCGAGCGCTCGCACGCCAACAAGTTCCAAAAAGCACTCGAAGCATTGGCTGCAAACGCCTAAGTAAGTAAGCCGCAAAACCGGGGGCGGCAATAGCCCCCGGCCCCCTCATTTTTTTACAGCGACCCACCATGACTGCACGTGAAGGCTCTCTCGAAGCACCGACTCGCCACCCGATTGATTGGCAGAATCCGGACTTCTACAGTATCGACGCGACCTTGAAAGAGATGGAGCGCGTATTCGATATTTGCCACGGCTGCCGGCGTTGCGTGTCGCTGTGTAATTCATTTCCGGTGCTCTTTGATCTCATCGACGAAAGCCCGACGCTTGAAGTGGATGGTGTACCCAAGACGGCGTATTGGAAAGTCGTCGATCAATGCTATCTGTGTGATGTTTGCTATCTGACCAAATGCCCCTACGTGCCGCCCCATAGCTGGAACGTCGATTTCCCGCACCTGATGCTGCGCGCAAAAGCGATTCAGTTTAAGCAAGGCTCGCCGAGCGCGTTTCGCGATAACAATCTTTCATCGACCGATCGTAACGGCAAGCT
>JAYVGG010000351.1:0-4811 GCA_043772475.1 Burkholderiales bacterium | reverse complement strand
TTGGGTGATATCGCCACCGTGAGGCGCGGCCTAGCCGAGCCCGCCTTCACCAAAATGCGCTACATGGGCCGCCCAAGCTTAGGGCTTGGTGTGGCGATGCAAAGCGGCGGCGATATCGTGACGCTCGGCAAAAACTTAGATGCCGCGATTGCGCGTGTCGAAAAAAATCTACCCGTCGGGATTGAGATTCATCGCGCCAACGATCAGCCGCGCTCGGTGCGTGCGAGTGTTGGCGAGTTTGTGCGCTCGCTCGCGGAAGCGATTGCGATTGTGATGGCGGTGACGTTTTTTAGCTTGGGGCTGCGCTCTGGTTTAGTTGTGGCGCTGTCGATCCCGCTGGTACTTGCCGCCACCTTTGTGGGCATGAATTTTTTCAATGTCGGCCTACATAAAATCTCGCTCGGCGCGCTTATATTGTCGCTGGGCTTATTAGTCGATGACGCGATCATCGCCGTCGAAATGATGGCGATCAAAATGGAGCAAGGCATGGATCGCGTGAAAGCGGCGAGCTATGCCTACACCTCAACCGCGTTCCCGATGCTCACCGGCACACTGGTGACAGCGGCCGGTTTTTTGCCGATTGTCACCGCAAAATCAGGCACGGGCGAATACACGATTTCGATTTTTCAAGTCACCGTGATTGCGTTATTGCTTTCCTGGGTTGCGGCCGTTATTTTTATTCCGTATCTGGGCTACTATTTTTTACCGGATTACAACGCTGAGCGTGAAAATAACAAAAACGGCCAAACTCGTTTATCCACGTGGCTTTCCAGGCTTCCGTTGATTGGGCGTTGGTGGGTAAGACCGGCCAAAACCATCACCACCCGCGCCACCCACGATGTTTACGGCACCGCGTTTTACCAACGCGTGCGTGCCGCCGTGCGCTGGTGTGTCGATCATCGGCGTATTGTGATTGCGCTCACCCTCATTTTATTTATCGGCGCGTTGGCGGCCTTTGGTCAATTGCAGCAACAGTTTTTTCCTTCATCCACCAGGGTGGAGCTGATCGTCGATCTCAAGCACCCCGAGGGTGCCTCGCTCACGGCGACCGACAATACGCTGAAAAAGTTTGAACAATTTCTCGACGGCCAAAAATCACTCTTTGAAAATTACACCACCTACATCGGCACTGGCGCACCACGGTTTTATTTGCCACTCGATCAAACTTTACCGGTGCCTTCAATCGGCCAAGTGGTGATCACCACCAACGATATCGACGCGCGCGAAACACTGCGCCAACGCATTATCGAAATTTTTGAGCGCGATTTTCCGGCCATTCGAGGCCGCGTGACGCGCTTGGAGAATGGCCCCCCTGTTGGCTTTCCGGTGCAGTTCCGGGTATCTGGCGAAGATCGCAACAAGCTTCGCGCTTACGCGGAAGACGTTGCCAACGTCATGCGCGCCGACACCGATCTTGTCAACGTGCAGCTCGATTGGACCGATCAGGCCAAAGTCATCGTGCTCGATATCGACCAAGATAAAGCACGGCTCTTAGGCATTAGCTCCACCGATATTGCGACTTTTTTTCAGTCTTCACTCAATGGGGTCACCGCCACCACACTACGCGAGCGCGATAAACAAATCGACATCGTTGTGCGTGGCGCTGAAGCGGAGCGCACCCAGCTTTCCATGCTCGAAAGCCTCACCATGCCCACGCGCGCAGGCCGCGCAGTGCCGATTACGCAATTCGCACGCGTCTCGTACCGATTTGAAGATTCCCTCATCTGGCGGCGTGATCGCTTGCCCACCATCACGGTGCGCGCCGATATTTATCGCGCCGGTGTTCAAGCACCCACCGTCTCCATCCGGCTTCTGAAAGCGCTCGCGCCGATAAGCACCACCTTTGAGCCCGGCTACCATTTAGAGGCCGGTGGGGCAATCGAAGAAACGTTGAAAGGACAACGCTCGATTGGTAAGGGCGTGCCGTTGTTTCTATTTGTCGTCTTCACCGTACTCATGCTGCAACTCAAAAGCTTTCAGCGCGTGCTCATTGTGGTGCTCACCGCCCCACTCGGCTTAATCGGCGTGGTGCTGTTTTTATTCGTCTTCAATAAACCGTTCGGCTTCGTGGCGATGCTGGGCACCATCGCGCTCTTCGGCATGATTATGCGAAATTCGGTGATTTTGATCGACCAAATTGAGCAAGACATTACCGCCGGCGTCGCCCCCTACTTGGCCGTGATTGATGCCACCGTGCGAAGGCTGCGCCCCATCGCGCTCACCGCACTGGCCGCCATTCTCGCCATGGTGCCGCTCACACGCTCAGCCTTCTTCGGGCCGATGGCCGTCGCGATTATGGGTGGGCTTTTAGTGGCCACACTGCTCACGATTTTCTTTTTACCAGCGCTTTACGCGGCCTGGTTTCGGGTGCCGCAGGCGCAAAACGTAGCCGCGTAAAACCGCCCAAACCCCAATAACGGCGCGGCCTTTGAGGTGTCGCCGTTCGAGCTGGAAGGTGCGGATTCTCGTCCGTGGGTGCGTCCGGCCCATTTGCACCCGCATTCGGGAAAGCTCAAGTTCACGGCTTTCCTGTGCCGCACCACCTCGGCTTTGTATTCGAGGCTAAACACGAGCCGCTTGAGTTGCTCTTTCTTGATGCCTTCGAGTACGTTATTCGTCTTGCTTGGTTTCATGATTCCGCTTTCGTTACGTACTCAACGAAAAGCTTACAGGATCAGTCTAGGCTTATATAATCAGGCGCAAGCACACTGAGAAAAAAGTAAATGACACCATATAAAGAATTTGCAATCCGTTTCAAGTTGCTTATAGGCAAGAACCCTGACCTGATTACGACTACGCTGAGCAACATTTTCACCATGCGCCTTATTGGCAACAAAACGCATGGGGACTTGGCCGAAATTGCCATAGCGGAATTCATCAATCAATACATGTACGACTTCAAGTCAGTCCACGTTGGGAAAGATCTCTTCAGGGCAAAAGAGCACGAGGAAGATCTCAAGATCATCAATGAAGTCACGAGGGCCGAATTTCCCTTGAGCCTTAAAGCCTACGGGGATGGTCCATTGCAACTGTCAACGGATAAGAATTTTCTGATGTTCCCGAAACTTCAAGAAATGGGAAAGTTAATTGAAGGCAAAAAAGCAATCTCAGCTCTATGGGCCGATCCTGTGTTTGCCGAATTCGGCAACCTGAATGTTCTACCGTTAATCTACAACGAAAAAAAACATTGCTGCAACGTTCTGGTATTCGACCACCAGAAAGCGCAGCAAGAAGTCAGGAAGGTTGTGTATGAGGTCGAAGGAAACGGTCGGAAACACCCGGTCTTTCGCTTTTACGATGGTGTTGGCGACTACGTCTGTGAAGTACGCTATGGTAGCGGCACTGCAAACGCTCTTCAAAGAGGCCTTTGGACGCATACAAAAAATGGCCTGAAATACTTTGATAGCGTCACAGATGGCTGGATCAGCTACGCGCACAGCAATATGTTGGTAGAACTTTTTTCACATGCCTTAATTTCCACTTCGGTTGGTCACAGTGCAGCGCTCGTAGCGTTAAAGAGGGACATCGAAATTCAGAAACAGAAGTCGGCGAAGTATTAATATGGAGACACTCTCGCTCTTTGCCGACGATTTGGAATTCCAAAATGATGCGGCACCTAAATTAAGTGCGCCAAAAACAGAGGGCATAAAGTATGCGGGCTCCAAACTAAAGCTTCTGCCACATATATTGAACTTGGTTGGCAAGGTGAAGCCAAGGATAGTTCTTGATGGTTTTGCCGGAACGACGAGGGTATCTCAAGCGCTCGCTAAAAGCGGCTATACAGTTGTAGCGAATGATGTGTCTGCGTGGTCGGAGATTTTTGCGACTTGCTATCTGCTCAACGAGCACCCACTGGCACACTATGCCCCGCTTATTGAACATCTGAATAACATTCCACCAGAAGATGGTTGGTTCACCGAGAATTATGGTGGAGACCCTGGAGATGGATCTTCAATTGGGGCTGATGGGCTTAAAAAGCCTTGGCAACGGAAAAATACTCGCCGACTCGATGCAATAAGGCGCGAGATCGACCGTTTGGAGCTCTCTTCGATTGAAAGAGCCGTCCTTGTTACAAGTCTAATTCACGCGCTCGATGCAGTTGACAGCACACTTGGTCACTTTGCTTCTTATTTGAACGAATGGTCAACACGGTCGTATAAAGATTTGCACCTAAAGCCTCCTGCAATTTCACCTAAGCTCGCTCCTCATCAGGTACACCGGAAAAATATCTTAGATTTGCTGCCAGTTACTGAGGTGGACTTGGCATATTTTGATCCGCCCTATGGATCGAATAACGAAAAAATGCCGCCCTCCCGAGTTCGCTACTCTGCTTATTACCACGTCTGGACAAGCGTGTGTTTGAATGATCAGCCGGATGTATTCGGAAAAGCAAAGCGCAGATCTGACACTTCCGATGCAATCGGCTCTTCGATTTTCGAGGAGTTCAGAAAAGACGAAAGCGGCCGACTAATCGCGGTTGAAGCGATTAGGCAAATGTTGCGAGGCGCTAGAGCTAAGCACGTATTGCTTTCATATAGCTCTGGCGGTCGCGCTACTGCCGAGGAGCTCAACGACGTTATTTATGAAAATGGGAAACTCATTGAGCTTGTCGAAATCGACTACAAGAAAAACGTAATGGCTGATATGCGCTGGACGAACCAGTGGGTTAAGGACGCAGAGCTTCCAAACAAGGAGTTCTTGTTTCTCATCGAGACGAAGTAGGGTGTACTCAGTGTTCCGGTTAGTGCAACATCCTTTCTGTAAATTCTCGCAAGCTACGACATAGCGCGCGTTGCAGAGGGCGGGCAAGG
>JAYVGG010000350.1:0-15606 GCA_043772475.1 Burkholderiales bacterium | reverse complement strand
GTGCCATTGGAGATCACGGTGTATAGGTTATTCACCGTCCCGCTGGTTTGTGTCGTCCACGTCAGGGCATCCGCGCTGAAAACAATCGTACCCGCATTGCCCACGGCGACGTAGCCCACCGTGGAGAGGGCGACGGCATTGAGGTCAGCCGGTGTGGCGGGATTGGTGCGCGCTACCGTGGCGCTACCGGCGCTGCTGCTAAAAATGGTTCCGCCTGCGCCTACTGCCACGCTGCTACTCACGCCGTTGATGCCGCCGAGGGCCACGCCGTTGAGCCTGCTTGCGCCAAGTGGTGTGCCAAGCGTCCAAACGGTTCCGGCAGGGCGCGGGGAGACGGCAACCGTCTTACTGCCCGCGCCAGCGGGCCCGCCATTTTTGCGCGCATCAATCACAAACGAGTGCGTGATGCCATTGGGTAGGCCGGTTATCACGCGCGGTGGGGTGACGTTGATGAGCGCGCGCCCGCCAAGGCTTAGCCAGTTAGCCGTGGTGATGCCAGCCACAGGCGCGTAAAACATCCAGTACTCAACGCCTGGCTGGGCTGTCCAAGAAAGCGTTACCTGCCCGTCGCCCGGTGTCGCGATGAGATCGGGTGGTGGGTCGGCGGGGCTACCGTTGTTGCAGGCGGCGAACAGCGTGGCCAGCGCGAGGGCTAAGATAAATCGAAAAAATTGTTTCATGAGCAATCCTATTTTCAGAGCCGAAATTATCCCACAAACGCGTCCGTGAACCGTTGTGTTGCGTAGTTTTGGCGATAGGTAGGGGCACGCGTGAAGGTGTGAATGTATCGAAACGCCGCGCCAATCCTCGTGTTTGGCAGAGTGGACGCACGTGAACACCAGTACCTTGGCGCGCTAATGACGCGTGAAGTGTCTTACTTCTCGCAGCCGCTGCCCGTGCGGCGGCTGCGAAGGTGGGGCCGTGTTGTGCAGCGCGCCTAAAACTCACCCTGTGAGCCGCGCTCCATCATTTTCCAAATCGTGTTTCGCACCTTCATCGCTTCCTGATTGAGATGCTCGGGTAGCTTGCGCCCCATCTTCACCATCATGTCCATGTTCAGCGTGTACATCCAAAGCCCATCTTCTTTTTCCACGACCGTGATGCGGCAGGGCAAATAGGCCGCCATGTGCGGGCTGAAATCGACCATGATGCGCGCGGTGGCGGGTGTGCAGTAGGAATACACTTTGAGAAATTTTTCTTTTTTTCCAGATCGTGCTTCGAGCTCTTTCGAGAGCGGCAGCTCGCCAACCGAGCGCATGTTGTCTTCGGCGGCAACGCTCGCCAAGGACAATTCGATTTGCTCAATCGTGACCCCGGCTTTCACCTTGCGATCCCATGTGGTGGCGACGGCAATATCGCCTTTGGCATCGACCCAACGATCCCACATTTTCATCGATTCCGCACCAGCACCGTCCGCCAGATTATTCATCGCGGCTATGGTTCCGCAGCCGCTCAGTCCGGCGATCAACGCGATTAAAGCCGCACATTTTGTGAATTTAATTATGTTTTTCATTTAACTACCTCCTCGTTGTGATGTTGGTGTGTAAAGTTGCATTTTGGTTGAGGCGCGGTGTAAAACAACCGAGCTATACCATCGTATACGCGAATACGCATAGAGTAAAGCGCGCATTTTGATGCCAGAGTGGAGGGGTATCTTGTGGGAGTTAAATATTGAGCAATGCCTCAAACATTAGGCAGGGTAAGGTGTTTGGCTATTTTGTGATAATCCTGTAACGGCCATAATTTTGCTGCGACGCACAATAAAAATTCAATTTACAAAATGCGTAACAACGCATATGCTGCAATTTGAATACCTTAAGTAAGGGCTCAAATGGAAGACCAAAGTGCTGTGTTTGAAGCCGTTGCACGCTATTTCAGCTTGCTCGGCGAGCCCACGCGGCTGCGAATCTTGCACTCGATTTGCCAAGAAGAAAAATGTGTCTCTGACATCATCACGCACACCGGGGCGACGCAGACCAACGTCTCGCGTCACCTAGGGGTGATGTATCAGGCGGGGATGCTTTCACGCCGACGCGATGGCAATCAAATTTATTACAGCGTGGCTGATGCCGTCTTCATCGAGCTTTGCCGCGCGGTGTGTCAGCAGATGTCGACGCGCCATGCAAATATTTCAGCAACAAAAGAAAGCTTCGACGATTTTCTGGAACAGACCAAAGATATCGCCGAACCAGTCGCGCAAGCGTCGCTTTAGGCGCATCACTAAACGCAGTTTTTCATTCGCGCGCAATCATCCGCATAGGGGCGGCTCGTTACAGAAAGCAGTTGGTGTTCAATCAGGCGCAATCAAGCAATTGCGCTACCTAAAAAACATGACGAAGGAGACGTGCATGAACTATTTCAGAATGGCCACAAGGCTACTACCCCTCGCTGCCCTTTTAACCGCTGGCACGGCTTGGGCAACCAATGGCTATTTTTCACACGGCTACGGCATGACCGCAAAGGGCATGGGTGGTGCAGCGACCGCGACGGCTCAAGATAGCTTTGGTGGCGCGAATAATCCTGCCGGCATGGCATGGGTAGGCGAGCGTATTGATGGTGGACTCGATTGGTTTAAGCCCTCCCGCGATGCCGAGCGCACGGGGGCAGCGATCCCGTCGCTCAATGGCAAGGTGACAAGCGGGCGCGAAAATTTCTTCATCCCCGAATTTGGCTACAACACCATGATGAACCCCGATATGTCGCTCGGCATCACGGCCTATGGCAATGGCGGCATGAATACGAGCTACCGACAAGGAAACTTCAATTGCGGTGGCGGTACCGCCAATATTTTATGTGGTGCTGGTGGTCTCGGCGTAGATTTAAGCCAGCTCGTGATCGCACCTACCGTTGCTTATAAATTAAGCAACACGAATTCGCTCGGCATTTCGGCTTTGATCGGCTACCAGCGCTTCAAAGCGGAAGGGTTGCAGGCGTTTAACAATGCGCCCGGATTTCCGCCCTTCACCGGAGCCCCCGGCAGCGTGACCAATAATGGTTACGACACGTCAACGGGCTTCGGTGTCCGCGTCGGCTACCTAGGGAAATTCAGCGATACCGTGAGTGTTGGGGCGGCCTACGCCAGCAAAATCAACATGGGCAGCTTTAGCAAATACAAAGGCCTGTTCGCGCAGGGCGGTGATTTTGATATTCCTGAGAATTACAACCTTGGCATTGCCATCAACCCCGACCCAGCGCTGACGCTGGCGCTCGATTACCAGCGGATTTTGTATAGCAAAGTTGCGGCCGTGGGGAACGCAAGTTTGCCTACCGCGCCTTTGGGTTCGGCTAAGGGTCCCGGCTTTGGCTGGCAAGATGTGAGCGTAGTCAAGCTTGGTGGTAGCTACAAAATGAATAAGGATTTGACGCTCCGAGCGGGCTACAACAAGGGCGATAACCCAGTTCGCGCGCAGGACATCACGTTCAACATTTTGGCGCCAGGTGTCGTGACCAGTCATTACACGCTGGGCTTTAGCTATGCGACTTGCAAGGGCTGTGAATTCACCATGGCCGCCATGGTGGCACCTCGGGTGACGGTATCGGGCTCGTCGCTTTTCAATGGCTTGTTTCCCGCGCCGCCGAATGCAGGGGGTCGCGAAACCATCGGTATGAGCCAGAGCTCGATTGGCTTTGGCTGGTCACAGAAATTCTAACCTGCGAGGCGCGCATTGGGCTCCCGGTGCGCGCCAGGCATTAACGCGAGCAGAACATCTCGCGTGTGAGGCTAATCATTTTTACGATGCGTTCGTCCGAGATGCGATAGAGCGTTTTGGTGCCGTCTTTGCATGCGTCGATCATCCCCGTTGCTTTGAGGATGCCCAAATGCTGCGAGATATTGCTCTGCGTGGTGCCGACAGCATCCACAATATCTTGCACCATCATTTCGCCCGACGAGAGTAGGCACAAGATTTTGATGCGTAGTGGGTGTGACATCGCCTGCATCGCCACCGCCGCCTCTTCGATTTGCTCAGATTTCCCGATAAGCGAAAAAATATCAGTTTCATCGACCGGTGCGGCCTTTTTGGCGGTTGTTTTTTTGGGGCTTTTTGCTGAAACCATGCTGGGCTTTCGCGATAATTTTGAAATTTTACAAAAAGTGCTTGACGCGGTATTTAGCGTACATTAGAGTTTGCTTATATTAGAAACGGCTAATGTTTATGGCAACGCAGAACATAAGTCAAAACCGAGGAGTTGTACACGTAATGGCAAAGTTACCATCTTTTCCTGCAGAGTCTCGCGGTCGCATTCAAAAAGCGCCGGAGAATTTTTTAAGCCCCGCGCACATTGCAGATGTCACCGCCGGGCGGCGCGGGTTCCTGCGTGGCGCATTCGCGGCGGCGAGCGGTATGGCGCTGGCGGGTAGTGCAGCGGCGCAAAGCCTCGGCGACCCGAATATCTTAGAGCTGCCCGAGCACAGCAAGGGTCTCGGCCAGCCCGTCGCCGCAGTAGGTTACGGCCAGCCCTCGAAGTGGGAAAAAAACCTGCAACGCCGTGAAAGCCCAGGATTGACGCGGGTTTCAGCGGCTTCGGTCTCGTTTGCGCCGCTGCAAGGGCTCTTCGGCATCATCACGCCCAACGGCCTCCATTTCGAGCGCCATCATCAAGGCTGGTGGGATATTGATCCTTCCAAGCACCGCTTCATGATTAACGGCCTAGTTAAAAACGCCAAGGTTTACACCATGGATGATTTGATGCGTTTGCCGTCAGTTTCGCGGATGCACTTCATCGAGTGTGGGGCGAACACCGGCATGGAGTGGGGCAATGTGGCGGTGCCCACCGTGCAGTACACGCACGGCATGTTGAGCTGCTGCGAATTCACCGGCGTGCCGCTTTCTACCTTGCTTGACGATTGCGGCTACGACAAATTAAAAGGCAAATTTATTCTCGCAGAAGGGGCCGATGGCTCCGGCATGACGCGCACTATCTCGATTGAGGCCGCACTCGACGATTGCTTTGTGGCCTACGCGATGAACGGCGAAATGTTGCGACCCGAAAATGGCTACCCACTGCGCTTGGTGGCTCCCGGTATTCAGGGTGTTTCGTGGGTGAAGTGGCTGCGGCGCATCGAGGTGGGCGATAAACCCTTTGGCACTAAAGATGAAACGCTGCACTACGTGGACATGATGCCCGATGGCGTGCATCGGCAATACACTTCGATCCAAGAGTGCAAAAGCGTGATCACCTCGCCGTCCGGCGGGCAGACCTTGCTCGACAAGGGCTACTACAATGTGAGTGGCATAGCTTGGTCTGGGCGCGGCAAAATTAAGCAAGTGGACGTGAGTGCGGATGGCGGTAAAAATTGGCGTACCGCACGCCTCGAGGGGCCAAGTCTTCGCAAGTGCCTCACACGATTTAATATCGACTGGCAATGGGATGGCGCACCGACGATTCTGCAAAGCCGCGCGGTGGATGATTCTGGCTATGTACAGCCGAAAATCAATCAACTGCGTGCCGTGCGGGGCACCCGCTCGATCTATCACAACAATGCGATACAAAGCTGGAAAGTGGCTACTGGCGGGGAGGTTGGCAATGTTCAAGCTTATTAGCGCGCTGGTTTTAAGCGCAATTTTTTGTGCTCAAGCATCCGCGCAAAAATTCCCCGGTGTGGGTCGTGCGGCAACGGCCGCCGAAATCAAGGCGTGGGATATTGACGTGCGCCCCGACTTCACCGGGCTTCCGGTCGGCTCCGGCTCGGTGAAACAGGGGCAAGTTGTTTGGGAAGCCAAATGCGAGTCCTGTCACGGTACCTTTGGTGAGGCGACGGAAGTTTTTACGCCCATCGTCGGCGGCACCACCAAGGCCGATATCGAGTCGGGTCGCGTGGCGAATCTGACGCGTGCCGATTACCCGCAGCGCACCACGTTGATGAAGCTCTCGCAGCTCTCAACCATGTGGGATTACATTCGCCGCGCCATGCCGTGGAATGCGCCGAAGACGCTCAGTGACGACGAGGTTTACGCGGTCACCGCGTACATCCTTAATCTGGGCGATATTGTGCCGGCCGATTTTGTGTTGAATGAAAAAACGATTGTTGACGCGCAAAACAAGCTCCCGAATCGGCATGGTTTGGTGATTTATCCCGCACTGTGGAATGTTGATGGCCGAGGTGATGTGAGCAACGCGCCTTGCATGTCGGACTGTGCGTTGGAGAAGGGCGTTACGTCTTCATTGCCGGACTTCGCGCGTAACGCGCATGGCAATCTCGCTGAACAAACCAGGGCGATTGGGGCAACGCGGGGGGTCAACACCGAGGCGGTGGCCGTGTCACCCGTTGCGGCCGCCGCACCTACCGCCGCACCGGCCACCGCACCTGCGACCATCGTTGCCCCTTCAGTCGCCACGCCACGCGCCACCCAGATCGCGGCTGCCGCGCTACCTGCGAGCGCGAGTAAGGCTGCCCCTACTGTTATCGCTGCCAAGCCGAGCGTTGCCGCTGTACCCAGCGCTGCCAGTTTGGCCACCAAACACAATTGCAGCGCCTGCCATCAGGCTGATCGCAAAGTATTAGGCCCAAGCTATGCCGATATCGCCGCGAAATACAAGGGAGATGCCAACGCGCTAAAGACGCTAAGCGTTAAGATAAAGGCCGGTGGTTCTGGTGTGTGGGGCGCTATCCCGATGCCGCCAAACGCAGCGCTGTCGGATGCGGATATGCGTGCATTGGTGCAGTGGATTTTGGCCGGCGGAAAATAAGCAATTCGCAGAAAATTTCAGTGCTATATTGACAATCAACTTTTCAATTTTGTTAGGAGAATTTCAATGAATCAAACGAGACGGCAAGTACTGAAGTCTGGTAGCGGGGCTGCCGTAATGGCGCTGGCCGCGTCTGCTGGCTTATTCGCCTCTGAATCTGCTTTTGCCGAAGAGTGGAATAAAGGTGCATTCGACGCTAAAAACCTCAAGGATGTCGTGAGTGCTATGGGTGGTGCAACGGCGACGCTATCGAACGACATCACGTTTTTCAACGCGCCCGAAATCGCTGAAAACGGCGCTGTGGTGCCGGTCGGCGTGACGAGCAAAATCCCGAAGACGGAATCTATTTCGATTCTGGTTGAGAAAAACCCGAGCGCGCTTGCGGCGAGTTTCAACATGCTTGAAAACACCGAGCCGTCGGTCTCCACCCGCGTGAAAATGGGCCAAACCTCCAATATCCACGCGCTGGTTAAGGCCGATGGCAAATATTATTACGCGACCCGTGAAGTCAAGGTCACGCTCGGCGGATGTGGCGGATAGACCCGCTTCGCCGCAACCCAACCACTTTAGTCATTAAGCCAATAGGAGAACACCATGGCAGATCCAATGAAAATTCGCGCGCAGATGATGGGCGATAAAATTGATGTACGTGTTTTGATGTCGCACGAAATGGAAACCGGCCAACGCAAAGATGGCGAGGGCAAAGTTATCCCCGCACACTTTGTGCAGAGCGTGAGCGCCACCTGCAACGGCAAGACGGTCTTGTCAGCACAGTGGGGTCCGGCAGTTTCTAAAAACCCATTCTTGTCCTTCAGCTTTCGCGGCGCCAAGGCGGGCGATAAAGTTGCGGTGACGTGGGTGGACAACAAAGGTGACAAGCGCACCGACGAAGCAACTATTTCCTAACGTTTTTTGGAGCCACACCATGAGCACACTATTTAGAAACGTGGTACTCGGCATATTCATCACCTGTGCCGGGTGGGTGAGCGCGCAGACGCCAGCACCAGCTGTTGCGAAGGAAACACCGATCAAGGTGGTGTATCACGTCGGCGAAAGTATCGAGCAAGCGACCAATGCACTGAGAAACGTTCGCAACCATCTCTCGGTGGAGCCGAACGTGAAAATCGCTGTGGTGAGTCATTCTGGCGGGATCGACTTTATGCTCGCGGGTGCGAAGGATAAAGCGGGTAATCTGTTTGATGCCAATGTGCAGGAGCTGGTCAAAAAAGGCGTGGAATTTAAGGTCTGCAAGATCACGCTTGATCGCCGCAAGATTGACCCGAAGCAGGTGATTGAAGAGGGCATTCTGGTGCCTTCGGGCGCGGCCGAGATCGCAAAAATGCAGGCGAGAGAAGGCTACGTTTATTTTCGTCCGTAGTAAGTCAGTCGTCGTCTTATAGCTGGATTTATAAAAACTAATGGAGGGGCAGCATGTTTCGTCAATTGATGGTTGTGATGACAATGGCGGTTGGACTGACGGGGGCTTCGCTCGCCGCCGCACAAGCGCCGCCGGGAAGCGAAGCCACCCTCGCGGGGATCGAGAAATACCGGCAAGCCTTGGGCGATGGCAACCCAGCAGAACTGTGGGAATTGCGCGGCGAAGGCATCTGGAAAACCAAGCGGGGAGCCAAGAATGCCTCGCTTGAGCAGTGCGATCTGGGCCTCGGTGCTGGGGTAGTGAAGGGTGCCTACACGGTGCTGCCGAAATACTTTGCCGATGCTGATCGTGTGATGGACTTAGAAACGCGTCTCGTTCACTGCATGGTGACCTTGCAAGGTGCTACACCCGAGCAAGCGAAAAAAGACCCCTTCGGTGGGCCCAATAAAAAGAGCGACATGGAAGCACTGGCCGCTTTTATCACCGGCGAATCGCGCGGCATGGCGATGAAGGTGGCGGCCACACACCCGAAAGAAGTGGAATATTTTGAGTTGGGCAAAAAAATGTTTTTCCATCGCGGTGGCCCCCATGATTTCTCCTGCGCCAATTGCCACGCCACCGATAAGCAACGTATTCGCTTGCAAGACTTGCCTAACTTACTGAACCCGGCGGATGCCAAGCGCGCCTATACAACTTGGCCCGCGTATCGTGTTTCGCAAGGCGAGCTGCGCTCGTTTCAGTGGCGACTCAATGATTGTTTCCGTCAGCAGCGTTTCCCTGAACTCGTGTTCACGTCGGACGCTTCGGTGGCGCTCACCATGTATCTCGCTAAAAACGCGAATGGTGGCGTGATGGCCGCACCAGCGATTAAGCGCTAAGGGAGAACCAACATGAAAAGAAATCTGCTCATCGCAACACTCGCAAGCCTTCTCATCGCATCTTGCGCGACGCAAGATGCGAGCACCCCTGATAAGCCGGACAGTAAGGCTGTGGCTGCAAAATCTGATGCCGCAACCGCAAAAGCCGCGCTCACAATGATGAAGGCCAGCTTTAAAGCGCGCGGTCAGGCCGAAGTTGATCGCCTCGATCAAGACGAAACGCAGTCGACCTGCTCGCAATATGAGGACAACCCGCCTAAAGCTGTGGCCCAAAAAATTGAAGCGCTGAATCAAAAGTTGATCGTGCTGCCAGCGGATGGAAAGTTGTTAGGCGATTGGAAAGCCGGTGAGCGCATCGCGCAATCTGGCGTGGGCAAACAATTTAGCGATGACCCAAAAAACCCGGCTGGCGGAAATTGCTACGCGTGTCATCAACTCACGCAGGCAGAAGTTTCCTACGGCAACATCGGTCCGTCGCTTTATAACTTCGGCAAACAACGCGGTTACAGCGATGCGATGCGCCAATACGCCTACGGCAAAATCTATAACGCGCAAGCGTTTTCAGCCTGCTCGAACATGCCGCGCTTCGGGCATCGTGCGATCTTGACCGAGGCGCAGATTAAAGATGTGGTGGCGTTATTGATGGATCCGGCCTCCCCGGTTAATAAATAGGGTGCCAACCGTGTCTGGCGCGATAACCACCGTGGTACTCGAGTCGGTGATTACCTGCCCCAAGTGTCATTTCGAGCGGCAAGAAACAATGCCGACCGACTCGTGCCAGTTTTTTTATGAATGCACCAACTGTAAGACGCTCTTGCGCCCAAACCCGGGGCATTGCTGTGTGTATTGCTCCTTCGGTAGCGTGAAATGCCCGCCGATTCAGGAAGAGCGTGGTTGTTGCGGTTAGCTAAAAAACTGATCGCAAAATTGTGTATGAGATACGAATGAGCCCGATTCAAACCGGGCTTTTTTGTCAGTTTATATATTAGAAATAGCTAATGAATAGTCGCCTCGCAATGCTGATACTCGCGGTTTTACTGGTGAATTCGCCCGTGACAGAGGCTACGGAATCCGCCACCTACAGCGCGAAATTTATGAGTGCAGAGACTGCCCTCAAAGCTGCACAGGCAGCACTCACAGATTGTCGCAAGGCTGGCTTTCAGGTGGCTGTTGCGGTGGTTGATCGCCTAGGCACGGTACAAGTCGTGCTGCGTGATCGCTACGCTGGCGCACACACGCCCGATGTCGCCACCAGCAAGGCTTGGACTGCGGCAAGCTTTAAGCAATCCACCACAACGCTTGCCATCGAAACCCAGCCCGGTAAGCCCATGAGCGGCATCCGCCAGCAGCCGAAAGTGCTCGCCGCTGGTGGTGGCCTGCCGATCAACGCAGGCGGCACACTCTTCGGTGCTATCGGCGTATCCGGCGCACCGGGCGGCGATGCCGACGACACCTGCGCCAACGCGGGCATCAAAGCGATTGCTGACGATCTCGAATTCTGAAAGGTCCTATCATGTCTAATATGCATCGTCGTGAATTTCTACAAATCCTAGCGGCTGCGAGTGCGGGTGGCATGGCGCTCGGTGGTTGTGCGGGCATCGAGGCGCCGTCACGCAAGAGTAGCGCGCTCTACGACGCGCCACGCTTTGGCAACGTACATTTTTTGCACTTCACCGATTGCCACGCACAGCTCATGCCGATTTATTTTCGTGAGCCTAATGTCAATCTCGGCCTCGGCATTGCGCGTGGGCGCGCGCCGCATTTGGTTGGAGAGCATTTGTTGAAGCAATTCAACATCGCCCCCGGCAGTGCGGATGCCCACGCGTTCACGTATCTCAATTTTGAAGAAGCCGCGCGCACCTACGGCAAAGTCGGGGGATTCGCGCATCTCGCCACGCTTGTGAAGCAAATGCGCGCCTCGCGGCCCGGTGCCTTGCTGCTCGATGGCGGTGATACCTGGCAGGGCTCGGCCACGGCGCTCTGGACGAAGGGCCAGGACATGGTGGACGCGTGCTTAAAGCTCGGCGTAAACGTGATGACGGCGCACTGGGAAATGACGCTCGGTGACAAACGCGTCAAAGAAATTATCGAGAAAGATTTCAAAGGCAAGATTGATTTCGTCGCGCAAAATATTCATACGAGTGATTTTGGCGATCAAGTGTTTTCACCGTTTATGATGAAAGAAATGAATGGCGTGCCCGTCGCCGTGATCGGCCAAGCGTTTCCCTACACGCCGATTGCCAACCCGCGCTATTTCACGCCCGAGTGGAGCTTTGGCATTAAAGAAACCGAAATGCAGGCGACGGTCAACGCGGCGCGCGCCAAGGGGGCCAAGGTGGTTGTGCTGCTCTCGCACAACGGCATGGATGTGGATCTCAAGATGGCCTCGCGCGTAACTGGTATCGACGCGATACTAGGCGGCCACACGCATGACGGCGTGCCAGCCCCCACCATCGTAAAAAACGCGAGTGGGCAAACGCTCGTGACCAACGCGGGCTCGAACGGCAAGTATCTTGGCGTGTTGGATTTCGATGTGAAAGACGGGCGCGTGAGCGACTTCCGCTACAAGTTGATGCCGGTCTTCTCGAATCTCTTGCCCGCCGATGCCGAGATGCAAGCGTTGATCGACAAAATTCGCGCACCCTACGTGGCGAAACTCTCTGAAAAACTCGCCGTCACCGATGGCCTTTTATACCGACGCGGCAATTTCAACGGCACCTTCGATCAGCTTATTCTTGATGCACTCATCGAGCGCAAAAACGCCGAGATCGCCTTCTCACCGGGCTTTCGCTGGGGCACGTCCATCCTCCCCGGTCAAGCGATCACGATGGAGCACGTGATGGATCAAACCGCGATCACGTATCCATCGACCACGTTAAACGAATTAACTGGCGAAACAATCAAGACCATTCTTGAAGATATTGCGGATAATTTATTTAACCCCGATCCGTATTTTCAACAGGGCGGCGACATGGTGCGCGTGGGTGGCTTAAGCTACACCTGTGACCCCAACGCCGCAGCCGGCGCACGTATCAACAACATGATGCTCGGTGGCAAGCCGCTAGACCCTGCCAAGAAATACAAAGTCGCAGGCTGGGCACCGGTAGCTGAAGGGGCAGGTAACGCGGGCGAGCCGATTTGGGATTTGGTGAGCGGCTATTTGCGCGATAAAAAAACCATCGCCCCACCTAAGCTCAATGTGCCCACACTGACTGCCGTGGGCGGCAATCCGGGGATCGCGTAACCGTGCGACGCGCCGCGCGCTGGCTGGTGCTGTGGGTGTTGATGCTCGCGGCCACCTCGGCCACCGCGCGCGAGACCGCCATCGGGCAAGCAACAGATTTCGCTGCCGATGCGCGCGTCGTGCTTAGTGCGCGCATACCGATTTTGGTCTTGTACAGCACACCGGGCTGCCCCTACTGCGAAGCGATTCGGCGCTCACACCTACGCACACTCGAGCTTGCGCGCCCAGCACAAGTCATCGTGCGCCAGGTCGATTTGCAATCAGATGCCACGTTGATTGATTTCGACGGCACCAAGAAAACCCACGCCGATTTCGCCCTCGCCAACAAAATTAAATTTGCCCCCACCGTCGTGCTCTACGACGCAAAAGGCAGGGCGTTAGCACCGGCATTGGTCGGCGCAATGCTGCCCGATTTTTACGGCCAATACCTTGATGACGCGATCAAGTCCGCCACCGCACCGCTTGCGCCAACAAAAAAATAAACTCGAATTGACCAAAGCCCCTCAAAACAGCTAAAATGCACGACTTCGCTGGTTGAACGCCGTAATTCAACCAATGTCGATTCCCTGATAGCTCAGCCGGTAGAGCGACGGACTGTTAATCCGCAGGTCCCTGGTTCGAGTCCAGGTCGGGGAGCCAACACCACAAAGCGTCCGCATGATAGCGGGCGCTTTTTCGTTTCTGGATTTAGTTCAATTTAGCCCACGGCCATCAGGTGTTCGCGCCAATTGGGTACCCATTCGCTCGCGTAGCCATTCCGATTACAGAAGCCATCTCAACAGCCGGGGTGGCTGATGTGGCAACAATCACGAAACTTAATTTTAGATATCGATGCGATCTAAGGTCGGGGCGACGTCAAGTGCCACGAGGTACGCTCTCGCATTTGAAAAATCCGCACGTGCCGAATGGGATACGCTCGATGGCTCGGTCAAAGAGCCGCTTCGCAAAGCGCTCAAAGCGCGGCTGGATAACCCAGTTGTGCCCGGCAGCGCGTGGCGCGGCGATCTTGCCGGCTGCTACAAAATCAAGCTACAAAAACTAGGCTACCGGCTGATTTATCGCATGCTTGATGACAAGTTAATTGTGCTCGTCATCTCGGTAGCAAAACGCAATGGCGAGGCCGTTTACAAAGCCGCGATTAAGCGGTTACGAGACGTGGCAACGAGAAAGCGGGCGATCTAGGCGGTAGCGTTCGACCTGCGCTTGGGTCACGACTGATTTACATCGCCAAACGCCAATACTGGCGCGCTGTTCCAGCCGATTAGCGATGTCGAAACATCAAAATGTTGCAACAAAAACGCCAACGCAATCGGAACATCTCACACCACCCAAGCCCCATCCCGATACACCTCACGCGTGTCCAGCATCACCGACTCCGTCACCGCGAATACATCGACATGGAATTTTCCATCGCCGCGCTTAAAGCCGGGCTTGCCGTAGATGCCGTGTTTAGCACCGAGTGAGAGATGGATGCCGCACATGCGCTCGAAGGTGCCGATGTCGCTTACGGTGCGGTCTTTGTTGAACGCGCGGTTCATGCCGAAGCCTAGCTCGCGCAGCCACACGACACCTTCTACTTCTTTGATGCTGGCGATCACGCGGTCAAATTCTTCGGTCGAATCAATCACGTTGGTGACTTGCCCGTTGGTGACCACGAGGGTGATCGGCTTCGCGGGGCGGTTAACTTCAAAGGCGGTGTCGCCGAATACAAAAATTCGCACGCGGCCATTTACGGCGAGTAAATCTTTTGCTTCGGTAAATACCTCACCAATCGGGAACTGCCCGCCGATATTGGTCATTTCGCGATAGTCGCCCACGTTAAGCTTGGCGGATTCAAATGGGGAGGCGAATACCAAGCGCTCGCCGCCGCTATCAACGACCCCGCCACCGGCCGCATCGATGAGGGTTTTGAGTGCGTTGCCCAAACCGCGATAGTAGGCCGGGTCATAGGCGAGGGCGTCGATGTAGTAGCGCGCTTCCTCGCCTTTCATGCGGGCGAGATGGGGGTGCTCGATCACTTTTAATTCGCGCTTAAATAATTCCACGCGTATCCGAAACGCATCCATGCGAAAGCTCGTCGATTGCACGAGCACGACGAGATCCGCTTTCACTAATGGGGCGAGTATGGCCAGTACCGCCTCGGGCGTGCTGGCATCAAAGTCGATAAAGCGGGCATCGGGAAGCGCTAGGCGGTAGGCCGCAGTCAGCGTGATGGCCAGTGGCGAGCCGCTGTCGTACACGACGACAGCGGTGTGGCCCTGGTTATGTTCAAAACAATGCGTCAACACATCGCCGAGGTGGTTCGCGGCGAGCTCGATGGTGGCAATCGTTTGGTGGCGTTCAGACATGGGCTTTTGCTTATAAAAAATCGCCAAACAGCCCGTGGATAGTGGGGTTTGGCGAGTTTGTTGATTCCGTAAACTTTACGAAGGCTTATTTCGTGCGGCCCATTTATGGCTTACGAAGGCGCAACTGATACCGATGATTATCGCCCACTCAAGCGAGAGCGTTACGGTGGCGATGCCGGTCACGAGAAGTGGTAGGCGTTCGGCGGGCTGCTCTCGCCAGATGTGCTTAATCTCGGTGAGATTAATCAGCCCCCACGCCACCACAAACAGCAAGGCCGCCACCACGCATAGCGGTAGCAGGGTTGCATACGGTGAGACGAAGATCAAAATAATCACGAGAAATAGCGCCGCGCATATTGCTGCGAGCGGGGTCTTGGCACCCGAATGCACATTAACCCCGGAGCGATTAAACGACCCGCTCGATGGGTATGACGAAAAAAACGCACCCGCCAAATTCGCAAGCCCTTGCCCCATCATTTCTTGATTGCCATCGAGCTTGTCTTTATTTTTGAGCGCCACCGCGCGCGCAATCGCCATCGCTTCGGTGAGGGCGATGAGCGTCATCGAGAGTGCGGGCACCAAGAGCGAGGCGACGGTGGCCCACGAAAAATCGGGCGACGAAAGGGGTGGCCAGCCGCTCGGAATGGCCGCCACCATCTTGAGCGTGCCGCCCGGCCACGGTAGCGCACTCGCCCCATGCGCGATCACGCTGCCCGCAATCACGCCCACGAGCAGCGCGGGCAGGGTGTCATTAATGCGCCGCCACATTACGCAGATAAGCGCGGTGGTGATGGTGGTGAGTAGGGCGATGGGCGAAACCTGCGATAGACGTTGCGCGAGATCGGTGAGGTTGGCGGCAATCGAGAGCCCTTTGATAGGTTCAATCCCCAGTGCCGGGGCCAATTGGCTATTGATGATCAGCAGCGCAGCACCTGTGGTGAAGCCGACCACCACCGAGTGCGGCACGAGCTCTACCCAGCGCCCCGCACGAAAAAGCCCCAGCAAAAATTGCATCACCCCGACCATGAAAGTAAGCGTGAGCACCAGCGAAACATAATGCGGCGTGCC
>JAYVGG010000349.1:0-6129 GCA_043772475.1 Burkholderiales bacterium | reverse complement strand
TGCGATTTTTCAAGGTCAAGCGACGGCAAGGTCATGTCGGCAAAGCCAAAGCGCTCGTGGAAGGTCTGGTAGACAATTTCCATCATCAAGCGAAGCTCGTCGCTCACGACGGCCACGGAATTAAATTCTTCGTTAATGAGCCTAATCACTTCGCGCATCCCACGCGTGAGCCCGACCGTGGTCCACGAGTCGTTCATGGCGATTTGGCCGCGCGCGCAGAGCACATCGAGCTTGGTCTCGTTAAGCTGGTCTAGCAAGGCGTTTTTCTTTTGCGTAAAAAGGGCGCGCTGTGTTTTGTACTCGGCCAGCGCTAAGTTGTAGGCATCTTTTTCTTCGCCAGCCTTATGCAGGAGCTTGGTCGTGAGATCGCGGCTTTTGCCCGCCAAGCCTGCCATTTCCGCCGCCTGCGCCTCGATCACGGCAAGCTGCTTCACGCAGCTCTGGTGGCTCGCCGCCATCATGCCGCCGATTTCGTTGGTCACCGATTGCGCCAATAATTGGCGTTTAATCGGAATAATCTCGTGCGCTATATAGTCTTCGAGGCTCTCGATGTTGGAGCGCTTAATCACGTCCGCGTCACCACTAATGCGCCCAACCAAAGCTTTTTGTGCGGACAGCGCAAATACTTTTTCGCGTGGCAGTTTAAGGGTCGCGCAAGTCGAGACGATCATGCGCTCGAGGCTCTCGGCTACTTCGTCATCGGTTTTGAGCCCATCCCACAACAAATCGGTTTTGTTCAGCACCGCGATTTTGGTCGGCAGGCTCACCTTCACGTAGCGATCCCAGATCTCCATGTCGCTCTTGGTGACCCCTGTGTCGATGCCGAGCAAAAACAGCACAGCTTGGGCATTGGGGACCGCGGAGAGCGTGAGCTCAGGCTCTAGGCCCAGCGCATTTAGGCCAGGCGTATCGAGCACCGAGAGGCCGCTCGTGAGCAACGGATGCGGGTAATTCACCATCGCGTAACGCCACGAGGGCACTTCAACAATGTCGTCTTCTTTGGGCCCATCACCATCATCGAACATCGGAATCAAACCCATCATGCGCGCATCCAGCGCATAGACGCGCTTGGTGTCGGTGAGCGCCGAGAGCGCTTCTTTCATTTGCGCGGTGTCGGTGATGTTGAGCCTCACTTTTGACCATTCCACCGGCATATTTTTGAGCTGCGAGATGGATTCGTCGCGGTAGCGCGTTTCGACCGAAAGGAGCTTCAGATAAGGCTCTTCGGTTGGGTCGTGAAAAATTTCGGTCGGGCACATGGTGGTGCGGCCCACGTCGGATGGCAGCAGACGCTCTTTGAAACTGGAAAAAAACATCGCGTTAATGAGCTCGGACTTGCCACGCGAAAACTCGGCCAAAAAGGCAAGCTGCATCCGCCCCTTACTCAGGTTTTCGAGCAAATCATAAAAGCGAATAGAGAGCTGCACATCGAGCTTGCCGCTTTGCTCGAGCCAGTCGTGATACGCGTGGACAGCCGCCGTGAGCTCGTCACGCCACTTTTGGTAGTGGGCGATTTCGGTTTCAAATCGTTTAGTGGAATTAACGTCGCTAGTCACAGGAACCCATGCGCGTAGGAAAATTTAAAATTATTGTGAATGAACGCGAACATTATCACCGAACACACCAACTGTTTCACCAAGATGACCCAAAAGTCACAATTCGCCCTAAAACAGCTTAGCGACGGCACTTTCCAAGTAGGCTACCGGCAGCATCAGCAAGACTTGCAGCGCGATGAGCAAAATAAGCGGCGATAAATCAACACCGCCGATGAGCGGAACAGCGCGCTGAAGCGGACGCAAAAACGGCCGCGAGAGTGACTCGAAGAACGGGCGGATAGGATGGGTGGGGTTTGTCCAAGACAGTAGCGCCTGCACCAACACCACGGCGATCAAGAGATAAAGCGAAAGCTTAATCAGAATGACCGCACCCATGACGGCCAGCATGGGAAAAAATTGCGGTGCCGCGAAGTTGGCGCGGCCCGCCAAGAGGGCGAGTATCAAATAGAGCGCCATCGCCACCCACCAAGCAACAAAAAACGAGGCTAGATCGAGCCCCATCAGCCCCGGCACCACGCGGCGTAAGGGCTTTACCGCCCAATCGGTCAGTGCCAACACAAAAACAGCAATCGGATTACGAAACGAGGCGCGCAACGCCTGGGCGTAAAAGCGCAACAGCACCGCCATGATGAAGAGCTCAAAAACCACTTTCGCCACATAGCCAGCGGTCTCAGCGAGCATGGCCTGTGCCTTGTAACGATTGCGCCAATTCATCGCCTAATTCGCTTGAGCGCGCAGCGGCCGCTTTCACACCGGCGACAAATTTTTGCTTAAGCGCATCTTGATCGAAATGCTCAATCGCGCGCTCCGTGGTGCCGCGTTTTGAGGTGACATTGGCGCGCAGCACGGCGGGCGAATCGGCACTTTGCGCGGCCAGTGCGGCGGCACCGGTGAAGGTTTCAATGGCGAATAGGCGCGCGGCGTCGGCTGTCATACCCAAATCGCGCGCCGCCGCTTCGAGTGCCTCAATAAAATAAAAAACGTACGCAGGCCCCGAGCCGGATACGGCGGTCACCGCGTCCAGCATAGATTCTTCTGAAAACCATACCGTTTTGCCCACAGACTGCATGAGGGCTTCGGCGCGCGCGCGCTGTGCGCTATCGACAGCCGCGCCCGCGTAGAGCCCGGTGATGCCGCGCAAGATGAGTGCGGGCGTATTTGGCATGGTCCGCACAATCAAATCATGGCCGCCCAGAGCGCGCTGTAAATCGGCAAGCCTGACCCCGGCTGCGATACTGAGCACCAATTGCGCGCAAAGCCGACCTTTGAGCGGGGCAATGGCGTCGGCCATCATCTGTGGCTTGACGGCGAGTACGATCACATCCGCGATTGCGGCATGGGCGGTGGCGATCTCATCAAACTGGCTTCGCGACGCAAACCCAAGTGCGGTTAATTTTTCCTGCGTCGCCGGGTAAGGCTCCACCACCATCGCGTCAGCCGAATTCATGCCGTTGGCGATGAGCCCGCCCAGAATGGCTTGCGCCATATTGCCGCCACCAATAAAAAGAATTTTCAAACCCGTGCTCCAAAAATTGCGCTACCAATACGAACCATCGTCGAGCCTTCCTCGATAGCCGTGATGAAATCTTGCGACATGCCCATCGAGCACGTATCCACCGCAATGCCGGCCTGCAAAATGGCTAACAACACCGCGCGCAAACGGCCAAACTGGTCGCGTTGCACGGCAACATCACTGATATTTTCGATAATCGTCATCACACCGCGCAGCCTGAGATTGGGCAGTGCCGCGACCGATTCGGCGAGACCCAGCGCGGCTTCAGGTGTCACGCCCCCCTTGCTACTTTCCCCGCTGACATTGACCTGGATACAGACATTCAAGGGTTTGCCGGGTTGCCGGTGCCGCGAGAGCGCGTCGGCAATTTTCAGCCGATCAAGCCCATGCACCCAATCGAAATGTTCCGCAACCAACTTAGCTTTATTACTCTGCAAGGGGCCGATAAAATGCCAAATCGCACCCGAGCCCGCCAACGCGATCACTTTTTCCACGCCTTCCTGCACGTAATTTTCACCGAAATCACGCTGCCCGTGCGCGAGTGCCGCGCGAATTTCTGCCACACTTCGGGTCTTGGAAACGGCAACCAATGTGGGTGCTTCGCGATCTCCAAGCGACGCCGCTGCAATCTGACCCCGCACGTGTTGCAAGTTCGCTTCAATTAGGGACATAATCTTTCACATTCGGTGCGCTTATGATCGTGCAAAATAACTCAAACGCCGCGCCAGTACTGGGGTTTCGGCATTTCTGCCTCGGCACAGACATTCATCTGGAGAAAAGTATAAATGGAAATCGCAGAACTCTTGGCCTTCGGGGTCAAAAACAAAGCCTCTGACTTGCACCTTTCGGCTGGCCTGCCGCCGATGATTCGCGTCCACGGCGACGTGCGCCGCATCAACGTGCCCGCCCTTTCGCACGATGATGTCCACGGCATGGTGTACGACATCATGAACGACGGCCAGCGCAAACAGTATGAAGAAAATCTCGAGTGCGATTTCTCGTTTGAGATTCCTAATCTCGCGCGATTCCGCGTGAATGCGTTTGTGCATAATCGCGGCGCAGGTGCGGTGATGCGAACGATTCCTTCCAAAATTTTGTCGCTCGAAGACTTAAACGCGCCGAAAATTTTCGCTGAAATCGCCAATCAACCACGCGGCATGGTGCTGGTCACGGGGCCGACCGGCTCAGGCAAATCGACCACACTGGCCGCCATGGTGAACGCGGTGAATGAAGCCGAGTACGGCCACATCTTGACGGTAGAAGACCCGATTGAATTCGTACATGAATCTAAAAAATGTTTGATTAACCAGCGCGAAGTGGGGCCGCATACGCTGTCGTTTTCAAACGCGCTGCGCTCGGCGCTACGCGAAGACCCGGACATCATTTTGGTGGGCGAGATGCGCGATTTGGAAACGATTCGTCTCGCTATGACGGCCGCTGAAACTGGCCACTTGGTATTCGGCACGCTACACACGAGCTCGGCGGCTAAAACCATCGACCGTATCATCGACGTATTCCCGGCGGCTGAAAAGGAGATGATTCGCTCGATGCTATCGGAATCGCTACGCGCGGTGATCTCGCAGACCTTGTGCAAGACCAAAGATGGCTTAAGCCGTGTGGCCGCGCACGAAATCATGGTGGGCACGCCAGCGATTCGTAACTTGATTCGCGAAGCAAAAATCGCGCAGATGTATTCCGCGATTCAAACAGGTAGCGGTTTGGGAATGCAAACACTCGATCAAAACTTGGCTGATTTGGTGCGCCGTAACGTGATTAGTGTTGCCGAAGCGCGCAACAAAGCGGCCAACAAAGATGCCTTTAACTAAAAAGCCTCAAGGGAAAAACCTGACGGGAAAATAGGAAACCACCATGGAACGCGAACAAGCTCTGAAATTTGTCCACGATTTACTGCGTGCCATGCTCGCTAAGCGCGGCTCTGATCTTTTCATTACAGCAGGCTTTCCGCCCGCGATGAAGATCGACGGGCGCATGACGCCGGTATCACAGCAAAGTCTTTCACCGCTCCACACCGCTGACATCGCGCGCTCGGTGATGACAGACAAGCAAACCGCTGAATTTGAAGCCACCAAAGAGTGCAACTTCGCGATTGCGCCCGCTGGTATTGGCCGTTTCCGTTGCAACGCTTTTGTGCAGCAAGGCCGCATTGGCATGGTGATGCGTACGATCACGACAACCATTCCGAAATTTGAAGACTTGGGCCTGCCCGTGGTGCTCAAAGACGTGTGCATGACCAAGCGCGGCTTGGTGGTGTTGGTGGGCGGCACCGGTTCGGGTAAGTCAACAACGTTGGCGGCGATGGTGGGCTACCGTAACGAAAATAGTTACGGCCATATCATCACCATTGAAGACCCGGTGGAGTACGTACACGAGCACAAAAACTGCGTCATTACGCAGCGTGAAATCGGTGTCGACACCGATGGTTGGTTTGCGGCGCTCAAAAATACGCTGCGACAAGCGCCAGACGTGATTTTGATCGGCGAGATTCGCGACCGCGAGACCATGGATTACGCAATCGCGTTCGCCGAAACCGGCCACCTTTGCATGTCCACCTTGCACGCAAACTCAACCAACCAAGCGCTCGACCGGATCATCAACTTCTTCCCCGAAGAGCGGCGCGCGCAGCTACTGATGGATTTGTCGCTCAACTTAAAAGGCTTTGTTTCGCAGCGCCTTATCCCGCGTAAAGAGGGCAAGGGGCGCGCAGCCGCGATTGAGATTATGCTGAATTCACCGTTGATCTCGGACTTGATTTTCAAGGGCGACGTACACGAGATTAAAGAAGTGATGAAGCGCTCGCGCGAGCTCGGGATGCAGACCTTCGATCAGTCGCTTTTTGATCTCTACGAAGCCGATGTGATCTCGTACGAAGATGCACTCCGTAATGCGGACTCGCTTAACGATCTACGCCTAAAAATTAAGCTTGAAGGCAAAAACGCCAAAGATAAAGATCTGGCGGCGGGGCTTGACCACTTGGAAATTCTCAAATAGCGAGCCAGAGCGTTGCCCCGGTGGTGGCGGTGATGAAAATCAGCGCGGCCA
>JAYVGG010000348.1:0-4730 GCA_043772475.1 Burkholderiales bacterium | reverse complement strand
GCGACGATGATGGTCTTTACATCCGGCTCACGCGCGCGGAGCACAAAGGGCCCGGTGCCGTTGGCGTTGCGGGCGGTGTAGGTTTCTTCTTTGTTTTTGTAGTCTTGTGGGCGTAGTGCATTGTGCTTCACCGCCCATACTTTATTCATCATGCGGACTTCGGTGAGCTGATCGAGGAGCGTTGGGTTCGGCCCATTGGTGATGATCTCAACCGTGAGCGCGTCGATTTTTTTCGCTTCTTTTATGCCCTGCATGTAGGCCGAAAAATCGGAGGTTTTTTCTAGCGCGCGCTGAATCGAAAACACCACGTCATCCGCATCGAATTTTGCGCCGTCGTGAAACGTTACCTTATCGCGAAGCTTAAAGCGCATCGTCGTTGGGTTCACGAGTGTCCATGAAATCGCTAACGCGGGCTCAAGCGCCATCGTCTTGCCGCGTGTCACGAGTGGCTCGTAAACGTGGTCAGACATGGTGTTATTCAACCCCTCGTTTTGCGAGTGCGGGTCCATCGTGAGCACATCGCCCTGGCTTGCCCAGCGTAGCGTGCGGGCGTGGGCGCTCGTGAGCGCGAGTGTGACGGCGATGACGCAGGTAGCAAGTGTGGCGGCGCGAATTTTCATGGACGTATCCCTTTGTGAATGCGTGAAGTATGAGAGTGTGCAGAACTGGTGGTGTTAAGTCAACGCGCGAGTGGGATAATGGGTGTTGGTAGGGCGTGGGTGGGGTACGCGAAGCGTGGTGATTTCCGCGCAAAACCCGTGAAACACCGCGCCAGTATTGACTCTTCAGCCAACAACAAGGAACCAGCATGACCACAATCGTCGTCGTAAAAAAAGATGGCATGGCCGTAATCGCAGGCGATACGCTCACCACGTTCGGCTCGACTAGGCTCGGTAGCGTTCACGATGCGGCACCGGAAAAACTATTGAAACATGGCGACACCTACTTCGGCATCGCGGGCTCGGCGGCACATCAATTGGTGCTGGAAAATTTACTTAAAAAACATCCCGAATTCAAATTCCACGGCCGCGATGAGATTTACGAAAGTTTTCGCAAGATTCATCCGATTTTGAAGGACGAAGCTTTTTTGAACCCGAAAGAAGAGGATGACGACCCGTATGAATCCTCGCAGCTCACCGCCCTCGTGGTGAATCCAACCGGGATTTTTGGTGTGTACTCGATGCGTGAGGTGTTTGAATTTGATCGCTTCTGGTCGATAGGCTCGGGGCGCGATTTCGCGCTCGGCGCGATGTATGCGGTGTATGACACCAAAAAAAGCGCAAAAGACATCGCCAAAATGGGCGTGATTGCTGGAGCCGAGTACGACACTGGCACGGGGCTACCGATGAATATCGCGACGGTAAGGCTTAATGCCAGCACAAAAAAATAAACACGGTGGCGAACCGGCGGAGCCGCTCGCTGCGGTGCGCGTCGATAAATGGCTCTGGAGTGCGCGGCTTTTTAAGACGCGCCAAATCGCGATAGATGCGATCAACGCCGGGCGGGTAGACGTAGGCGGCGACCGTGTAAAGCCCGCGCGTAACGTGCGCGTGGGTGACGAGATCGTGGTGCGTAAGCCGCCGTATAGCTTTGTGATGATGGTGACCGGCTTGGCTGAAAAGCGCGGCTCCGCCACAGTGGCGCACACGCTATACGAAGAAACCGAAGCGAGCCAACTTGATCGCGAACGCCTGCTCGCCGAGCGCAAAGCGCTTCCGCCACCAACATTTCCGGGGCGGCCCACGAAGCGTGATCGGCGCGCGCTGGAACAATTTTTGGCCGCGCAGTATGGGCGTGGGGATGAGGAGTAGGGCGCTGAAAACCTGATAGCGGCGCGGTGTTTCGACATCTCAATAAAAAAGCCTGCATTAAAAATGCAGGCTTTTTATTTTGCAGCGCGGTATTGCTGCGCTAAAACTATTTCTTGAAAAACCCGGCCAAAATATTTTGCAACATGTCTTGCGAGGGTACTTGGCCGTTTGGGGTGACTTTGTTAATCACATCCGGGAGAATCTGCGCGAGTCCGCCAGAGACATCACCGTTTGACATGCCCAATTGGCGGGCGATATCAGCGATTTGGTCTTGGCCTAGCGCGCCAGAAATTTGCTCGCCGGAAACAGGCATGTTCTCGCCCGTGCTCACCCACGATGCTGCTTGCTCGCCGAGGCCGCCTTTGGTGAGCTGCTCTAGTAAGCCGCCGAGGCCGCCTGCACCAGAGGCAACGTTTGAGCCCTGTGCGCCACCGGCAGCACCGCCGCTCATTTTGCTAGTAATCATTTGTAGCGCTAAATCCATGAGGGGATTGCCGGAGCCTTGCGCCTTATTGCCGCCCATTACGTTACCTAAAACACTGCCTAAAACGCCGTCGAGTAAACCCATGATGATCTCCTAAAAATGCGATGAATAAAGCGGACTTAGTACGTTACTGCTTTCGGCAATTTCTTTGCTTCGGCTACCCACGCGGTGACGCTCTTGGCCGAGGGTAACGCGCGCACGAGCTTTTTGGCTTCGTTTACGGTTGCCATCGCGGCGGTGAGGTTTTCGGCGTTGCGCTGTGCTAGCTCGGCTACGGTGTCAACCCCGGCGGCTTCCAAAAGCTCCGCGTATTGGCCTGCGACACCCTTAATGCGGAATAGGTCAGCGTGGTTGACCCACTTCAAAATTTGTTTGTGACCGATGCCGGTTTCGGCCTCAATCGCCGCGCGGCCCTTGGGCGTTGCGCCTTTTTCGAGCAAGGCTTCGGTCGTTTTAATCCCAGCCTTGTGTAATTTTGCCGCGTATTGTTCGCCTACGCCTTCGATATCTGCAATGCTTGCCATTGTTTTTCTCCTCTGAATTTGATTAGCGCGCCACCCATGGCGCGCCGCGAAAACCTACTTTACGCTGAATTCAAAACCGAGTTTGTGAATTTCTGTTTTCATATACGCCATGGCAAGTGGCACGGCGGCAGGGTCGCCGCGAATCGAAAGCTCGATCAAGCGGCCACCGGGAATAAATTGCGGCAGGCTCGATAATTTGGTGGTTGGAAAATTCGCCACGACGTAATTCATCGCGTCGAGCAAATGCGACTCGCCCGCTTCGCGCACGACGATGATCTCTTCAGCAAAGGCTTCGCGGTGAAAAAGATGCGTGTATTTAGTATCAAGCACCCATTCCATCATCGGCCACGCCATTTCCGGGAACCCGGGCAAAAAATGATGATCGCCGCATGAGAATGCTGCAATGCGATTAAATGGATTCGGGATAATCGAAGCGCCGATTGGAAACTCGGCCATCAGCACCCGCTTTGGATAGGCATCGTCACCAAATCGCGCCACCAGCTCAGCCACCGCGAGAGGGTGGCGGGCGAGCGGCACGCCGAGAGCCGCCGCCGCGCATTGGCGGGTGTAGTCATCTGGTGTCGCCCCGATACCACCGAAGCTGAATACGATGTCCTTGGTGGCGAGCGAAAGCTTAAGGTGGGCCGTGATGCGATCTGGCTCATCGCCCAAATAGTGCGCGTGGGCTAGTGCTAGCCCACGCGCTTTGAGGATTTCGATTGCTTTTGAGAGATGCTTGTCTTGGCGCTTGCCGGATAAGATTTCGTCGCCGATGATGAGTGCGGCAATAGATTGCGTCATGCCGCGTAGCTAACCATTATTGTTCGGCTGCGCGCGCGGTGTGGGAATGCCAGAAGGGGTCGCACCAGGTGCTGTCGCCTTGGTTGGTGGCGCCAGAATTTCCATCAACTCAATATCAAAAATCAAGGTTGAATTTGCCGGAATCTTCCCCGGTATCTCACGCGCGCCGTAGGCCATGTCAGCCGGAATAATCAATGTGCGTTTGCCCTTGATCTTCATGCCAACAACACCTTGATCCCAGCCTTTAATCACTTTGCCCACACCGATAAAAAAGCCAAACGGAATAATCCGCTCAACCGAGCTATCAAATTTGCCGCCTTTACCATCGGCTTTTGATGGGTCGTATACCCAGCCGGTGTAATGCACGGTGACAGGCTGGCCGGATTGAACCGCATCGCCTAGGCCGATCACGCGGTCACGCTTGATGAGCTCTTTCACGTCTTTCGGGAAGGTTTCGTTTTTATCTACCGGGACAGGCGTGCCGACGGTGGTGTCCGCAGCGAGCTTTGGCATCGCCGGGGCCTTGCCGAGGCCTGGGAGTGGCGGCATGTTTACGCTACCCGCCGCACCAGACGGCAGTGGGATCGGCGAAATGCCGCCACCGGTTGGCGGTAGCGGCATGGGCGTGCCGGCCATGCCGGGCGTGGGCAGTGGTGGGGGTGGTGCCGCCTGAAGCGAGTGTGCGGCGACAAGGGTGCCGAGCAGTAGGCTCGCAACGATAGAAATTCTGGGGGCACATTTCATAAAAACTCCAATAAAAAATGGGTAAATTCGATGGGGTGGTTAGCGCATTCAGACCTAACGCGCCAGAGCCAAGCTCGCTATACAGCGCTAAATGCCGATGCAAAGATATTTAATTTCCAAATAATCTTCAATCCCGTAGCGTGAGCCCTCACGGCCGAGGCCGGATTGCTTCACGCCACCAAACGGTGCCACTTCGTTTGAGAAAATACCCGTGTTCACGGCGACAATGCCCGCTTCTAACGCTTCGCCAACGCGGAACACGCGGCCCACATCGCGCGAGAAAAAATACGCCGCCAAGCCGAATTCACTTGCGTTCGCTTGCGCGATCACCTCGGCCTCGGTGCTAAATTTAATCAGCGGTGCCAC
>JAYVGG010000347.1:0-3208 GCA_043772475.1 Burkholderiales bacterium | reverse complement strand
AAAGTTGGCGAGTAGCGCAACCGGCCTGCCCGTCGCACCCTTTTCAGCACCCGATTTCCACGCCGTGCCGGCGATATCGAGGTGCGCCCACTTGTAGCTCTTGGTAAAGCGCGCGAGGAAACACGCCGCCACCACGGCACCCGCCGCGCGGCCCGCGCCGATATTAGGGATGTCGGCAAAATTCGATTTCAACCCTTCATCGTATTCTTCGCCCATCGGTAGTAGCCAGGCCTTATCTTGCGCGACCGTTCCCGCTTGCACCAGCTCTTGGCCGAGCTTGTCGTCGTTGGCAAAAATACCGGTCGTAACATGACCGAGTGCAACCACCATCGCACCGGTGAGAGTTGCCGCATCGACCACGCAATCGGGCTTAAAACGCTCCGCATAGGTGAGCGCATCGCACAAAATCAAACGGCCTTCGGCATCCGTATTCAAAATCTCAACGGTCTGGCCCGACATAGATGTCACCACATCGCCGGGGCGGGTTGCGTTGCCACCGGGCATGTTTTCGCAGGTGGGTACGAGCATGACGACGTTGAGCTTGAGCTTCAACATGCCGACTGTTTTCATCACGCCAATCATCGAGCCAGCACCACACATGTCGTACTTCATTTCGTCCATCTCAGCCGAGGGCTTGATCGAAATACCCCCGGTGTCGAACGTAATGCCCTTACCCACGAGCACCACGGGCTTATCGCCTTTTTTACCGCCGTGATGCTCAAGAATGATGAATTTCGGTGGCTGGTAGGAAGACTTGGAGACAGAAAGCAGCGTATTCATGCCGAGCTTTTCCATGTCCTTTTTTTCCAAAATCGTACATTTGAATTGATACGCTTTCGCTAAATCTTTGGCGGCACCGGCGAGGTAAGAAGGCGTCGCGATATTCGGTGGTAGATTGCCGAGCTCTTTGGTGAGCTGCATCCCCTCGCCAATCGCCTTGCCGCGCGCAATGGCAGCGGCAAGTGATTTTTCGTTCGGCTTGCCCTCAACGTGGAAGATGACCGATTTGCCCACGTGCTTGGCATCGGCTTTTTTGGTCGCCGTGTAGCGATACGCCGAGTCAATCGCCAAAATCGCCGCTTGCTCGGCCTTCCACGAGATCTCGTCGGCACCGTAGCTCGCCTCAAACGGAATCACCACGCTGGTGGCCGCTGTGCCCTTGAGCGCCTTGAAGGCGGCGCGGATAGCGCCATAAAAAGGCTTCCGGTCATAGGCTTTTTCTTCACCCACGCCCACCAGCAGCACGCGCTTAGCGGCAACACCCGCGAGCCCGTGCAAGAGGAGGGTGCTGCCGACCTTGCCGGTTAAGTCACCCGAGGCCGCCGCGCGCGTAAGCGCGCCCTTGGCGGCGGTATCGAGTGTCGCCGCAGCGCCACCCAATTTTTTCGATTCAAATACGCCGACGACGATGCAGTCCGCCGCGAGTTTCGAGAGATCTCCACCTTTTATGCTAAATTCCATGCGTATTCTCCTAGTGTTCTGGAAACAAAAAAGTTGTTCCGTAAAGGCGAATTATCGCCGTTTACGTCGCCCCCCGTCAAAACGCATTCACTTTCCGGCGCAATCTCCCCCGTGACCCTCTTTCATCGCAGCCTTACCCGCGAATTCACCGCTGTTGGCCTCGCGGTGGCAGGCGTGCTGCTCGCTATCATGGGGATTCAGCTCCTCGTGAGGTGGCTGCGGAGCGCCGCTGGTGGCAGTATTGAGCCCGAAGCCGTGATGGCGATGATTGGTTTTTCGATCGTCCCCGTGCTGCCGCTGGTGCTGGCACTGTCACTTTTTGTGGCGGTGCTGGTGGCCCTTTCGCGTAGCTATCGCGATAGCGAAATGCCGGTTTGGTTTTCAAGCGGGCTCTCGCTCACCGCGTGGGTCAATCCGGTGATGCGTTTTGGCGTGCCGATTGCACTCGTCTCGTCACTCATTAGTTTTTGGGCCGCACCGTGGGCCATGACGGAAAGTGCCGCCTACCAGCGCATGTTGAGTAACCGCGATGATCTTGCCCGCTTGGCTCCCGGCCAATTCATTGAGCGCCCCGGTTCTAGCCAAGTATTTTTTATCGACAATACATCGAGCACGTCGGGGGCGATTAACAACGTATTTGGCCACTTTAGCGAGGCCACCAAATTCGGCGTGGTGGTGGCGGAAACTGGCACGCAGGAAACGGACACCAATGGCGATAAGTTTTTGGTGCTCGCCAACGGCCGACGCTATGAGGGCACGCCGGGTGCGCTCGATTTTAGAATTATTGATTTTGCCAGGCAGAAAATTCGGATCCCACAAAAAATGTCGGCTGAGGCCGCACTTGAAACCAAATCGTTCTCAACGCTACGCTTGATCCGCGAAGGCACCGTTGCTGGCATGGCCGAGCTACATTGGCGGCTCGCATTACCGCTTGCCGCGTTAATTTTGGCGTTGGTTGCTATCCCACTTTCGTTTGTGAACCCCCGCTCGGGCACGTCTGCAAACGTCATCATCGCGATTATTATTTTTTTCCTCTACTACGCCATGCTGCGCGTGTTTGACGCGTGGACGGTTGCCGGTAAGGTGCCCGTATGGGTGGGGCTCACACCGGTACATTTGGTGATGGTCGTGCTGGTGCTAACCCTTTTTTCACGTGAACTTTTTTCATTTCGCTGGCTCTTTTTTGCTAAGCGTTAGCAATACTTAAGTCAACCACTATGACCCCGACACTCGTATTCGATATCGAAACCGTCCCCGACATCGCCGGGCTACGCACCTTGCAAGGACTCGATAACACTCTGAGTGACGCGGCCGTGGCTGAGCTTATTTTTCAGCGCCGCCGTCAGGCCACAAACGGGAGTGATTTTTTGCCGCTACACCAGCACCGCGTGGTCGCAATCTCGTGCGTACTGCGTAGCGACGAAGGCCTCAAAGCGTGGACGATTGGCAAGCTCGATGCCACCGAAAAAGAAATCATCCAACGCTTTTACGACGGCATTGAGCGCTACACGCCCACCTTGGTTTCGTGGAATGGCGGCGGATTTGATTTGCCGGTGTTGCACTACCGCTCACTTATCCACGGCATTGTCGCCCCACGCTACTGGGATACGGGTGAGGGCGACTACAAAGACTCACGCGATTTCAAATGGAATAACTACATCAGTCGCTACCATAGCCGCCACACCGATTTGATGGATTTATTGGCGCTCTACCAGCCGCGCGCCAACGCCCCGCTCGATGACCTTGC
>JAYVGG010000346.1:0-2852 GCA_043772475.1 Burkholderiales bacterium | reverse complement strand
TCAAGCGCGATGGGGTAGTGGAGGCCACGGCCTAAGAAAAGTGCGTGATCTTTAGTGGCGATTTTTTTGGCCCATTCGATAATCTGTGGCTCAAGATTTAGCGCGTGTTGCACGGAGCCTGGGATCGAGCGGAGCAGCGCTAATAGTGCGGCTTCGCTATCAGGTGATAAATGCGATTTTTCTTTGGCAATCGTAAGCGAGAGCGTGAAGAGTGCGGCGAGCTGGGTGGTGAACGCCTTGGTGGAGGCGACGCCGATTTCGGCACCGGCGCGCGTGTAGTGAACGAGCCCGGACGCGCGTGGAATGGCGCTTTCGCGCACATTGCAGATCGAGAGCGTGTGTTCGTGGCCGAGCGCTTTGGCGCGTTTCAACGCTTCCATGGTGTCTAGCGTTTCGCCCGATTGCGAGATGGTGACGACGAGTTGATTTGGGTTGGGAATGGAATCGCGATAGCGGTATTCGTGGCCGAGCTCGACGTTGCAGGGGATTTTGGCGAGGGTCTCGATCCACTGTTTGGCCACCATCGCCGAGTAGGAGCTGGTGCCGGAGGCTAAAATTAAAACGGCATCAATTTTCTTAAAAATCTCGCCAGCCGCTTTACCGAACATGTCGCTATTCACGCCCTCTTTCAACACCGAATCCAAGGTGTCGGCAATCGCGCGCGGCTGTTCGTGGATTTCTTTTTGCATGTAGTGTTGGTAGGGGCCAAGATCGTTTGCGTCGTCACTCACTTCCGAGACATGCACCGCGCGGGTCACTTTGTTGCCTTTGCGATCAACAATCGTAATCGCATCCACGGTGAGTTTGGCGGTGTCACCTTCTTCGAGATACATCACGCGCCGCGTGACGGGCAATATCGCGGATACGTCGGAGGCAATAAAGTTTTCGCCGTCACCCACACCGACAAGCAGCGGGCAGCCCATGCGCGCGACGATGAGGGTGGCGGCATCATGTACGCACATGACACCGATTGCGTAGGCACCGTGTAGCTCGACAATGGCCGCCTGTGTCGCGATAAAAATATCGTGCGAGGCTTTGTAGTGGTGGTGGATGAGATGCGCGATGACTTCGGTATCGGTCTGCGATTCAAAAACATAACCTTGCGTTTTCAACCACGTGCGCTTTTCATCGTGGTTTTCGATGATGCCGTTATGCACGACGACGATTTCGTTTTGCGAGATGTGTGGGTGCGCGTTGAATTCGGTCACGCCGCCATGGGTGGCCCAGCGGGTATGGCCGATGCCGATATTGCCGTGCAGATTCTCGGACTTAATGCCGGCTTCCATTTCTGCCACGCGGCCCACGCGCCGCACGCGCTTGATGCCATCGTTCACGACCGCGATACCTGCTGAGTCATAGCCGCGATATTCGAGTCGGCGTAGGCCCTCGGTGAGAATAGAAACAACGTTACGTTTGGCGATGCCGCCGACGATGCCGCACATAGAGACTTTCAGTAAGTTAGTGTAAGCGCAATTTTACGCGATGCGCGGATAGGGCTGAAAGCCTAATATCTACGCGGTGTTTGGCCGATTTATGATTTTTTTCGCGGTGTCTTTTTCTTCATCGCGTGGAGCTTGCCCCATTCGCCGTCACGCGCTAGTGCGGCCTGCGTCGGCCAGCTTGCCGTATCTTGTGTACGTAGCCTTGGGTTATGCGCGATCAATTGTTCGCGTAGCCACGCCTCGTTGGTGTTGGCGAGGGCAGCGAAGGTGGTGATGTGGGCGGCATTTAGTATCTGTTCGATTTTGGGCCCGATGCCGTCGATGCCCTTTAGGTCGTCGTGTGTGGAGACAGTTGGCACAGGTGGCACAGGTGGCGTATCTGCGTCGTCGTTTGGGGCGGCGCTGCTAGTGCCAAGCGCGGCGGTTTCGGTTGCAGTGTGATTCGCTTGCGTATCTTGTGCGGGCGCAGCGGTGTGATGTGCAAGCGCGCCTGCGCCAGCTACTATTGCCGCAGCGCTCGCGGGCGATGCCTCAAGCGCAAGCACTGGCGCGGAGTTTGGTGTTTCCGTCGGCGTCTCTTTGGGTGTATCAGCTACGCGCTCAACGACGATGCGGCGCGAGTTGCTCTTTGATGCGCTATTTTTTTGCAGCAATCGCGCCACGATGAACCCGAGCATAAACGCGCCCGCAAGCATGATGAGAATCTCGGCGCTGTGTGTGCTGAGGCTACTGCTGCCGGGGCCTACGAGTGGGCTTTGATTAAACATGGCGTGTCCTGATAATTAGCGCAGCGTGATTTCTGCGCGGCGGTTTTGTTGGCGGCCGAGGATCGTTTCGTTGTCGCCTTTGGGTGGCTTGCTCGTATCTACCACGGTGTCGATGCGCTCAATCGGCGCGCCGTAGCGGACGAGCTCGGCGCGCACGTTAGCCGCACGCGCCATCGCAAGTGCAAGGTTAGTGGTGGCCTGGCCGCGCGGGTCAACGAACGCTTCAATCGTGGCGCGCCCGCCCGCCTGCACGCGCGCGGCGACGGCTTGCAAGTATTCACGTGTGCCTTCAGTCTGGTGGCGATTACTTTTTCCGACGGGAAACAATATCGGCGCGACTTTTATAGGCGCATCCACCAACGCGCGCGTTTCAAAATCAACACTCGCAAACGGCCGCGATTTGCCAATCTCGCTTTCAGCGCGCGCTTCTACAAGGACGGATGAAATGCGAATCCGTTCGGCGGGGAGGGTGTCGAGAAACAATGATTTGGTTTCGCTCGCGCGTCCAAACCCTAGGTCTGGCGCGGGGTTTCCGGCTTTTTCTTGTTCGTCAGCACTGTACTGGCCCACAATGTGCAGCGCCTCACCTTCGGCTAACTTGGTGAGCACATTCGCTTTGAACGCCGCAAATGTCGGCCCCACA
>JAYVGG010000345.1:0-3913 GCA_043772475.1 Burkholderiales bacterium | reverse complement strand
GTAGCGCCTTCGTACCCGCGTAGGTGCCGGTGGGGCCAGCCGCTAGTCGTGCGGCAAGCGCTTCGACTTCCGCGTGCAACACCGCCAATGCCACCACGCGATTAACCAAGCCCATGTTAAGTGCGTCCTCAGCCGAGATCGACTCGGATAGCATGATGAGCTCGGTGGCTTTACGCATGCCCACCATGCGTGGCAGAAAAAACGTGCCACCGCCATCGGGCGTTAGGCCGATCATCGAATAGGCAGTTTTGAATTGGGTGCCGGTGGCGGCAATCGCGAAGTCGCAAGCGGCCATGAGGCTCATGCCCGCACCGGCACATGCGCCATGGACTTCCGCGATCACCGGAAAGGGCAGCGCGCGCAGATTGCTAATGCTCGCGTGCAGGACATCAATCAACTCACTGACGGTGTGAACAAATTGCGGGTCGTCTTTGTTCGCGTTAAACATCGCCACATCGCCACCGGCAAGAAAAGCTTTGCCGTTACCTTTGATGATGAGTGCGCGTAGTGTTGCGGATGTTTTAAGCCTGGCGGTGAGATCGCGAAACGCGATCATGAGCTCCCCCGACATCGCATTAAAAACCTGCGGGCGGTTGAAGGTGATCGTGCCGATGCCATCGGCTTCAGAATACAAAACGGTGTCACTCATTTTTGCTCCTCAATAATGCCGCGCGCGGTGTAGGCGGCGACGAGATGAACGCGTAAGCGTTTCAAGTTTAGCGCGTAGACGGCCGCACCTAGCGCGCATACGCCCCCGCACACGAGAAACGCATAGGGCGCGCCAATGTGGGACGCGAGCCAGCCCACACCAAGATGCCCCAGTGGTGCGGCACCGGTAAAAAATGTCGAATACACGCTCACGACGCGACCACGTTTATCGTCGTCCACCACGGTTTGGATAATCGTATTCACGCAAGCCGAGGTGCCCATCACACCGACACCGACTAACATCATGGCGAAAATCGCGATGGGGAGGTTTTTGTAAAGGGCCGCCACCGCAAACGTGATCGCGCCGAGCGCGCCTGCACTTGCTGTGAGCAGTACCCAGCGCGCGAGCCCGCGCACATTAGGTCGGCGCGCGAGCACGATGGCCAGCGCCAGCGCACCGATACCTAATGCGCTCACAAAAATGCCGTGTAATTCCGCCCCGCGCCCGAAGGTGCCCACCGCAATAGCGGGCATCAAAATCGAGTAAGGGTTCAAGGTAAAACTCACCAAGCCCACCACCAAAAGCAGCGGAAAAATGATCGGGCTACTAAGCGCAACGCGCCAGCCCTCGGCCAGATCACCGAGAAACGATTTGCCGGTAGGCACATGCGCCACCACGCGCGGATTGATGCGCGCGAGCTGCACCACCACGGCGAGATACGTCACCGCATTGATACCAAAGCAGGCTACTTCGCCAAAAGCCGCAATCACGATGCCGCCAATGGCGGGGCCGATTAAACGCGTGCCGTTGATGTTGATTGAATTCAGCGCAATCGCGTTGGGGAGATCGGCCTGATCGTCGATGAGCTGGGCAAAAAACGAGTGGCGCGTGGTGACTTCGACTGCACCCACCGTGCCTTGGATAAATGCAAATACGCCCAATAGCGCCACGTTCATGTGCCCGAAGTAGGTGAGGGTGGTGAGGGCGACGGCATTGCAAAAGAGCGCTAACTGCGCGCCGACTAATAATTTACGACGACTCACGCGGTCCGATAGTGCCCCCGCAAATGGGGTCATGATCAGGAAGGGAATAGTCGATAAAAACCCAATCGTGCCCGTGGCGGCGGGCGACCCGGTTAGCCGATAGGTGAGCCACATGAGCGCAACCGACTGCATCCACGAGCCGATCTGCGACACCATCTGGCCTAAGTAGTAGCGGCGGAAGTTTTGGTGGCGCAGCGCGCGTAGGGAGGTGGGGAGGGTGGCGGGGAGCATGGTTTAAAAAACGATGAGCAACGGGTGCCTTCATTTTTGTCGTGCTCGTAGCGAAGCACTTCCCCCTTTGAAAAAGGGGGATTGAGGGGGATTTTTAGGCGCGTGCGAATCGCGACCCTCTCAAAATCCTCCTCAATCCTCCTTTTTTGAAAGGTGGAAGTGCCAGGCCATGCTCACGGCAAAAGAGGCTTTTGCAGAATGCTAAGAAACCGTGAAGCGGTAACTAGGACAACTTCGCCAACTGATTCTTATTCGACGCAATCAATTCACCAAACTTCGCCAAGCGTTCACGCTCCTGCGCGACAACGGCAGGCGGCGCTTTATCGGCAAACGCCGGGTTGGCTAATTTGGCGACGGCTTTCACGTGCTCACCTTCGAGCCGCGTAATCTCCTTAGTCAAGCGCTCACGTTCAGCCGCTACATCAATCTCAACTTCGAGCATCACGCGCGCGCCACCCGCAACAGCGACGGCCGCATCGCCATCTGGTAGGGCCTCCACCAAGCTAATGGCCGAGAGTTTTGCAAGTGCTTGAATGTAAGGTAAGAATGCCTCGAACGCCGCGCCAGTATTAGGGTTTGACGATTTTTCTAATGCTAAAAATGCCGGTACGCGTGCGGCTGGCGAGAGCCCCATTTCGCTACGCAAATTACGCGCGGCAGTGGTAATCGCTTTGAGTGTGGTCATCTTAGCTTCGGCTGCCGCATCAATTTTTTCCGGCTGCGAGACAGGAAAGGGAGCCAACATAATCGTGGCACCCGTCTTGCCCGCAAGCGGTGCCACTTTTTGCCATAGCTCTTCGGTGATAAACGGGATGATCGGGTGGGCTAATCGCAGCGTGGTTTCGAGCACGCGGATTAAGGTGCGGCGCGTACCCCGTTGCTGCGTGTCGTTGCCATTCGCAAGCTGCACCTTGGCGGCTTCCACGTACCAGTCGCAGTATTCATCCCACACAAATTTATAGAGTGCGTTGGCGGCGTTGTCGAAGCGATACTCATTAAAGCCCGCCGCCACATCGGCTTCCGCGCGCTGTAGTTGGCTCACGATCCATTTGTCGGCGAACGAAAGTTCAACGGGCTTTGACTCATCGAGCCCTACATCGTGGCCTTCAACATTCATCAGCATGAAGCGCGTCGCGTTCCAGAGCTTATTGCAAAAATTTCGGTAGCCCTCGCAGCGGCTTAAATCGAAATTAAGTGTCATCGACAGCGGTGCCAATGCGGTAAATGTGAAGCGCAGCGCATCGGTGCCAAAGGCGGGAATACCCTTGGCGAAATTTTTCTTCACGTACTTGGCGGCTTTATCTTTGTGCGCTTCGAGCATCAAGCCCTTCAACGATTTTTCGAGTAGCGCATCAAAACCGATGCCATCAATCAGATCCAGCGGGTCTAGCGTATTGCCTTTCGATTTCGACATTTTTTGCCCCTCGGCATCGCGCACCATCGCATTGATGTACACGTGCTTGAAGGGAACTTTGTCGGTGAAGTGCAGCGTCATCATAATCATCCGCGCGACCCAGAAAAAAATGATGTCGTTGCCGGTGACTAAGACGGAGGAGGGGAGGAATTTTTCGAGATCGTTTTTTGCGTCCGGCCAGCCGAGCGATGAAAACGGCACGAGGGCCGACGAGAACCACGTATCGAGCACGTCGGGGTCCCGCTTGAGCGCTTTGCCGCCTGCCTTGGCCGTCGCTGCGGCCTCATCGCGCGCCACGTAGATATTGCCCGCATCGTCGTACCAAGCCGGAATCTGATGCCCCCACCAAAGCTGGCGCGAGATGCACCAGTCTTGAATGTTGTTAAGCCAATGGTTGTAGGTGGAAGTCCAATGCTCAGGGAAAAATTTCACTTCGCCATCGGCCACAGCCTTCAAGCCCCGCGCGGCAAGCCCATCGGTTTTCACAAACCATTGGTCGGTCAGCATCGGCTCAATCACCACACCCGTGCGATCCCCCACCGGCACTTGGTGCTTATGCGCGACGACTTTTTTCAG
>JAYVGG010000344.1:0-29635 GCA_043772475.1 Burkholderiales bacterium | reverse complement strand
CCGCGAAAATCGGCTGCGTACTCCTGCGCGGTCGGGCGTGTTGCGATGTCGCCAAAATAAATCAAATTGGCCGTATGCCCTGGGCGCGCTTTACCGGCACGCGCAAAAAGCGTAAACAAGGTGAACCCAAAAAACGCCGCCCCCGCCGAAATGAATATAACCAGCAAACTATTTTGCGCGAGGCTAAAGGTAGGAACACGGTGCAAATTATTAGCAAGTACCGTCCCCATCAGTGCCGACATACAGACCAATAAGTACACCTTTTGGTCTGCCGCGCGAACCAGCTCTTGGTTAAAGTTCAGCACCCGCCACGCTTGGTCGATCCGAAAAGTGAGCTCCGCCGCCGAGAGCCGCGCTGAGAGCACATCAGCCATCTCCGGGTTAGCCAAAGCGCGACCCGACCAATCCGCTGATTTGCTCCATGGTTTGGGCATCGAGCTTCTCAACAACATCCAGCGCTTTCATGTTTTCTTGTAATTGGGGAATGCCCGTAGCGCCGGTAATAACAGTGCTCACATGCGGATTTTTAAGGCACCATGCAATCGCTAACTGCGCGCTCGTGCAGCCCAATTTTTGCGCGAGTGTAGCAAGGCGCGCCACCACGGCAGCTTTTTCCTTATCTTCAATATCGCCTTTCATCCACGCCATATTTTGAAGCGTTGCGCGGCTGCCCGCAGGCACGCCCGCTGCGTATTTGCCGCTCAAGAGCCCGGAGGCGAGCGGGCTCCACGTGGTGAGGCCGATGCCAAGATCAGCATAGAGTGCTGCGTACTCGCGCTCGACGCGCTCTTTGGTGAACACATTGTATTGCGGCTGCTCCACCACGGGCTTATGCAGATGGTATTTGTCGGCAATTTGCCACGCGGCGGTAATCTCGGCGGCACTCCATTCCGAGGTGCCCCAGTAGAGCGCCTTACCGCGCGCAATCATGTCATGCATCGCGTAAACGGTTTCTTCAATCGGCGTATTAGGATCAGCGCGATGGCAATACGCAATATCGACGTAATCAAGCTGCAAGCGCGCGAGCGATTGATCTATCGCGTTCAGTAGATACTTGCGATTGAGCGTATTGCGCTCGTTCACGCCATCCCCAAATTTTGCCGGCAGCCCCCAAAAAAACTTGGTTGAAACCACGTAGGTAAGCCGATCCCACTTGAGTTTTTTAAGCGCCGCCCCCATCAGCGTTTCGCTTTGGCCCTGCGCGTACACCTCGGCGTTATCAAAAAAATTCACCCCGTGATCGCGTGCCGCACTCATGAGCTCGGTGGCTTGATTTTCGTTGACTTGATTGCCATACGTCACCCACGAGCCATACGACAAGGCCGATACTTGTAAGCCTGAGCGGCCTAGACGGCGATATTCCATTTTCATTTTTTCTTCCAGTCGTTTTCTTTTTCGTCGTCAATATCTTGGTACGCACTCACAATCACGACGCGCGTGCGCTTCGCACCGGACGCAAATTTTTCAAGCTTAACCCATACCGGGTAAAGCGCTTCGAGCTTCGCACGCGCGGCGGGCTCGTTGTCAAACACCAAGAGTTTTCCGTCCGCACCCTTTACGTCCTGCCAAAGCATCGCATTGTGTTCGTCTTCTTGCACTTGCAGCTTGTAGCTTGGCATACGATTTTCCTTTGCAAACCAGCGTTAGTCTTTTCGGTATTCGGTGACTTCTTCTTTGAGTGCTATCCACCACACTTTACCGGCAGCCGCATGTTCACCGCAGGGCGTGTAGGTGACAAATCCGGGGTAGTGTTTACCGAGGTTATTAGGATCATCCGCCTTCGTGCGCGGCGGCGCAACCAGCCCTTTATCGTCAGCCGAAAGCGGAAATAACCAGCAGCCGGTGGGCTTATAGGCCCACTTGTGTTTACCGTGCAGGACGGCCAAGGTTTGCAGCGAACACTTGCCGTCGCGCTCGGTGAAAGCGCAGCGCGTGTTGGCAAAATGGGCCGGTTTATTTTTGTACGTGAAATCGCGCACCGCCGTCTTGCGGCCGATATTGCCTTCCCATTCGCCGTCGCCTATGTAGGCCTTTGGTAAATGCGTGAAATGCTCGGGGTATTTTTTTACCACGCGGTGAATCACGCGCTCTTCTTCAGGCAATAAAAATGCGCCGTCGCTACAACAAATGCCTTGGCATTCTTCGAGATTGCAGTAGTGGAGCTTGGTGGGTTGTCGTTTTTTCATAGCGGCTTCGTTAGAGACTGCGTAAATCGAAATTGCCGCCATTGGTGAGCTTGTCGGCTGCAATGGCCGCCAAAATATCGCGCGCCACATCGAAAGCTGCACGCAGCGCACCGTCGGCTTTCATGTCTTGAAATCGCACGACATCGGGAAAGTTTTCTGCCTTGGTATCGCGGATGACCGCCTGCATAGCGGTATCGACCACGCCGGGTGCCAGTGAGCAAATGGCGAGTGTTGGGTCGGCGCGCGTAGTCTCAAGGGCTGCCACACGGGTGGCCATTTCTAGTGCCGCTTTCGCAGCACAGTAGGCCGACCAGCCCTCGATGGCGCGATTAGCCGCACCGGACGAGATATTAACAACGAGGCGTGTGGTTGCGATGCCGCGCGTGAGCGTGGCAAAGCGCGCGGCGAGCAGCATGGGGGCTGCGACATTCACCGTTAAATTATTAGCCAGTGCCGCCGCATCCAGATGATCAAAGCGTGCAACCGGGGTGACGACGCCCGCATTGTTTATCAGTACCGCCCGCGCATAGGTTTTACCGGCAAGCATTTTAGCTAAACGATTTAGCCCGATCTCGATTCCCGCTAAATCGCCAAAGTCCGCGTGGATATTAGGGTTTCGGCCAATTTCATCATTGCCGCGTGAGATCGAAATCACGTGATTTTCATTATCTTCTGATGCGATCTCGCGCAATGCCGCACCGATGCCGCGCGTGGTGCCGGTAATCACAAATAAATTCATCATGCCCTAACTAAACAAGGTGGCAACGAGCGCTGCGATGCCGACTTCGATTAAATCTGCCGCAACAAGTCCACCGGCCAAGGTGCCCAGGCCAAGGCCCGCATCATATTGCGGTGGCGGTGCGCGCTGTGTCATCGCCTCAGCCAACTTAGCCGGGTCGATCTGCTTTGGCGTGGTGGCTTCGGTATTGAGATTTTTTAATGCTTTCTCAACCGCCTCGGCGTCGAGCACCGCAATGGCTGCGCCACAGTGCGTGCAGGCGGTATCTTTTTCTAAATCAATCGGCCCGCCGCAAGAGGAGCATTTCACTTGCTTTACCGTGACCGCGAGGGTTTTAATTTCTGCCGGCGAAAGCGTGCGGACAAATTTTTTCTCTCGTAAAAATTGCGCCACGCTGGAGATTCGCCCATGCCCCGCCTGACAGCGGTGGTACGTAAAACGCCCAGATTTTTGCAAATCGTTGGTGAGCACTAATTTGCCCGCACACACCACGCAGCGTAGTGCTGCGCTCACGGTATTGCGGGCTTCGCTGCGCTTGGCGTGAATAAGGCGAAAAAGCGCAATCACGGACGCCGGTGAAAGCGCGCTACTTTCGAGATGGTCAAACCACACCAGATGGCAAGGCCAACAACTATCAATATGAACCGGCAAGCCTACATGACTGGTGAGCGTGATTTTTTCCATCACCACTTTGCAATTCGGGCAGTTCAGAGCGCGCATAGCGACCCCATCAGCCCAGCAACGCGCGGATACCCGCTTCTGCGGTGAGCGCGTCGTCCGACGATTTCACGCCCGATACGCCCACCGCACCAATGATTTCGCCCTCAACAATAATCGGCACGCCACCTTCGAGAAACAGCACACCCGGCATCGAGAGTGCTGAGATGCGGCCATTGTTGACCATGTCTTCGTCGCCCTTGGTGGCGCGGCGGCGCATGGCCGAGCTTCGCGCTTTGCCCTCGGCGATGGCGATGCTCGACAAGGCGGCACCATCAAGGCGCTGAAAGGTGAGCAAATGTCCCCCATCGTCGACCACGGCAATACACACCGCCCATTTGTTTTCATGCGCGTAGGCGGTGGCGGCGGCAAGAATTTTTTGCCCATCGGCTTCAGTGAGGTAATGCTTGCTTTTCATGTAGCGTCCTTGTGAGATTAGAGACAAATCGGCGAGGGTGAAACTATACCTTGGCAGCTTGCCGCCACGGTGCATCAGAAAAAGACTCAACCAAAAAATTAACGAAGGCCGCCACGCGCGGGCTTTTGTGTTTGCCTGGCAGATAGACCGCCGAAAGTGGCAGCGGCTCGGCATGATGCGCGTTTGTCAAAATCGGCTTTAGCCGGCCTGCGCGAATTGCCTCACCCACGATCACCTCCGAGAGGCGGATCACACCCACACCGGCCGCTGCCATTTGCAGGAGCGTTTCGGCATTATTGGCTTGGATATTGCCGGCTACGTCGATATGCACCACCTCACCCTCTGCGTCAAACGGCCAGCGGCGTAACTGTGGCGCACCGCTTATCGAAAGGCAATTGTGATTGCGTAAATCTTGCGGCGTTTTGGGTGTGCCGTGTTTTTTAAGGTAACTCGGGGCTGCACAAATGACGCGCTGCACGTCGCAAATTTTGCGCGCGATGAGGCCTGAATCTCGCAGCACACCAGCGCGAATGGCAATATCAGCGCCCTCCTCCACCAGATCGACGAGCCGATCATTGATCGTAATATCGACCGAAATATCAGGGTAGCGCGCAAGAAAGCGCGGCATCGCAGGGGCCAACTGGTGCAGGCCAAACGCGGCACCCACATTCACCCGCAGTAAGCCTTTTGGCGAATCCGAAAACCGCATCACCAGGGCTTCGGCCTCTTCAATATCGGCCAAGATCCGCTTCGCATTCGCGCAGTAGGCCTCGCCTTCTGCGGTGAGCGCTAATTTACGGGTGCTACGGTTCATGAGCCGCACGCCAAGCCGGTCTTCGAGGCGCGTGACTAATTTGGAGAGGGCCGAGGGCGTGAGATCGAGATCGCGCGCTGCCGCCGAAAATCCACCGAGCTCAACTGCACGAACAAAGGCCCGCATCTCACTCGATTTATCCATCAATACTCTCTGGCAGCGCAGCTTTGAAAAAAATCCCGTGAAATTATGACACTTGTGATGCCGCGCGCTAATTCCCTGTCGAATTTGACTTGCGAGCGGGGCAGCTATAATTCCCGATTAGCAACCGCCTAGCCAGAAAGCTTGTCATGAAACGTGTCAGTACCAAAACGCCCGCCAAGCTTGGCCGCGTCCCCAAAGAGCTCGTCACCATGGCAACCGCGCTCGACCTTTCAGGCTCCGCCACCGAACGCGCCTACTGGGTGCGTCTCACCACCGAGGCCGCCATGCGCGCCATGGATGCGGATAGCGATGCACCCCTCGATGCCGCCCTCGAACACACCTACAACACCGCGCCACCCGCCCATGATGCGCTGGTTGGCTGCTGTGAGGCGGCGGCGGAATCAGTCACGGTGAGCCACGATACGGGTGCCGATTTTGATGGTTTGTTGATGGCCATTCCCATTGTCGCCTGGTCGAAATACACAATTCCGGTCGGCGCGATTGCCGCCGCCGATGCGGCAAAAATTCTCCTCGCACTCGAAAACAATATCCTTGCCAAATCCGCAAAAATCACCATCGATCCCTCCATTGTGGGGATGGACCAACTACCGATGGGCTTCGCGGGCGTGCGCGCCGTGGCGAAGGCACTCGTGAACGCAGCCGTTAGCGCGCGCGGCCACAAAGTGAAATGGGGGAAATTCACACCCGATACCGAATACATGGCCGACTCGCGCTTTGTATTGGCGGGCATTGCCGCCCCACAGGGTGAGCCGCTTTTTCGCTGGCAAGAAGACGGCGGCAAGCGCTCACGCGCCGAGTGCATGGCAGCCTGGGTAGACGAAGCACGCCCCATCGTCACCCGCCTGCTACCGGGCTCTGAATTCACGCTCTTACTACCCGATAGTTTTTTCGCCTGCTTTCGATTCGCCGAAGAAGCGATGCGCCCGGCCACCGTGTGCGCCTCGGTCGCGTTCCTCGAAACCAGGCTGCCCACCACCGCACCGCGCCTGCGCGCGGTCATCGCTGGTGTGGGGCGCGAGAGCCAAACCGACGAATACCGCATCGCCTTCACCGAGCGCGGCCAAGACCAAGTGCTCACGGGCGTAATCTGGCCGCTAACCGAAACAGAAGATGCCGAAACCGAGCCCAACCCCAGCCGCTTGATCGAGGCACTACTTCGCGAAATAAAAGTCGGCGAAGTGCTCATGCTTGATGGCGTCTTCGAGCCCGAGTATTGCGATGATTGCGGCGCGCCGCTCTTCCCCAATGCCGACGGCGAAGCGATGCACGCGTATATGCCAGAAGGCACCGAGAGCCCGGCGGCGCATTATCACTAGGGTACTGACGTACTGCTTGGAAAAGCGCGTGGATATTGGGCTTTGCTATTTTTCGCGCCTCTCGCGATACCAGCATTCGGTATTGAAATCCGCATCTAGTCGGCGCATGAAATACTACTCCGACACGCATTTGTGCGGCTCAACGCCAGCAGCGCTAGACTTTCCCTATTTCACGCTTAAGGGAGGTCATGATGAAAGTTCTTACGCTGAGTTTGATACCACTCATCCTGCTTTTGAACGGCTGCATCAACGTGCAGGCGGTGATGCAGGCAGAAGCCGATAAGCGAAATGAGCGCATCCACGCGCTCGCCAATGCTGGCAATGCTGAGGCGCAGTACCACGTCGGCATGTTTTTTAACAACGGTATGAACGGCATGAAGCAGGACGCGAAGATTGCGTTCGATTGGTTTCAAAAAGCGCAGGCCGGCGGGAACCCTCTCGGTGCGTACAAAGTCGGTTGCTACTATGCGGGACAGTTTCCCGGCACCGTGGTGGTAGACGAGGAAAAAGCCTTGTCCAACAAATTGATCGCCGCAAACGCAGGCTACGCTATCGCGCAGCACGAGGTGGGCAATATCTACGATCACCGCAAGGACTTCCGCGCAGCCGAGCAATGGTGGAAGCGTGCCGGTGATCAAGGTTTTTCACCTTCGCACCAAGCGCTTCACACCCTATACGCAAGTGACCACGCAGGACTTTCTGATCCAGCGATGGCCTACGCGCGCATGAAGCTCGCCAGTCGCAACCTCAAGAAGGAAATTTCGCCGCATGTAAGGGACCGTCTCGCCAAGCTCGCCTCCGAACTTCCGCCGACGGCGTTGGACGCTGCCGAAAAATTCGTTGATGCCTTCGTGCCCGTGCCAACGCCGCTCACGCGCGATGCCATGAACATGCGACGGCGCATCAATACGCTACTGACCGAAGCCGAAGGTGCCAGAAAAGCGGCACGTGAGGCAAAACTAAAGCCAGCCGCCAACGTGTCGCAAACACAGTCGGACGGTCGGTTAGAGTAACCAGCAAGCTAGTGTCTAATTGCATAAGTCTTGCTACATTCAAAGCGTTTGGCATCCTCCATTGCGGCGTTGCAAATCCTCACCATAGCTGGGCTATGGCTGCGGTTTGCGCCTTGCACTGGAGGCTCCAAACGCTTTTCGGTGTCACGCAGACTTACGCAATTAGACACTAGCCACAGGCAGGGCACACCGACCAAACCCCGCGCCACTACTTGTGTTTCGGCTTTTTCTTAACCAAACTTTCGCTGTGCAAAAATCGCAAGCCCCGCCACCACGCTCGAAAATCGATCCCCGACAATACGTTTCGCGTTCGGAAATTGTGCGGCGATTTCTTCGGTCAAAAAGTTTAGCCCGGTCGAGCCGCCGGTGAAGTAGAGAGCACTCACGTCTGCGTGCGCCACACCGGCACGGCGAGCGGTTTCGCTTGCAGCGGCGACAATTTTGCTGATGCGAGTACGGAGTGCTTCGGCTTGCTGGGCATCGGTGAATTCGTGCGTGAGTGAGGCTTCGATTGCGTCTAGCGTGATGGTGGCAAAGCCTGCTGTGGCGACCTGAATTTTGGCGAGCTCGGCGGCGGCGGCCAAATGGTGACCAAGACGCTTACGAATCGCTGTGAGGAGCCGCTGGTAGCCCAGCTTATCGACGTACATGCTGTTCATTTCGCGTAGCTCAATCGCGCGGTTGTTGCCATACACGGTGTTAATGAGGTGCCATGTGGCGAGATCAAAATAGACGCGGCTTGGCACCACGCGGCCTTGCGGTGTGGCGCTGCCGTATCCCAAGCTCGGCATGATGGCTGCGAGATTAACGGCTTGGTCAAAATCAGTTCCGGCGACGTGAATGCCGTGATTGGCGAGAATATCCGCCTGCCGATTGAGCATCGCATGACGCGCCGCACTCACGCGCACGAGTGAGAAATCCGACGTACCACCGCCGATGTCGGCAACCAGCACGAGCTCTTCGTCGCGGATGGTGGATTCGTAGTCGAGTGCGGCGGCGATGGGCTCGAATTGAAACTCGACATCGCGAAAACCGGCGGCGAGTGCGGCGCGCCGTAGCGACGCTTGTGCATTGTTGTCGCGCGTTGCGTCGTCATCGACAAAACACACCGGGCGACCAATGATGGCGCGCGGGAGCGCGTGGCCCGCGCTAGCTTCGGCAACGTGTTTCAAATGCTTGAGATAGCCGATCACCACGTCGAGATATTTGATTGCAATACCATGACCGACTTCGGTGGACTGCTCGATTAAATCAGAGCCCAAAATGCTTTTGATCGAGCGCATCAAGCGGCCATCGACACCCTCGACATAAGCTGCCACCGCGGCGCGCCCGAAACATTTGGAGTGGTCTTCCGCATTGTAAAAAACAGCGGTAGGCATGGTGCGAAAACCGGGCTCAAGCTCGACTAACTGCATGGTGCCGTTTGCGGCGGGAATACCAATGGCGGAGTTGGACGTGCCGAAATCAATCGCGCAAAAATCTTCTGGGGGCATGAGGAGTGGGCTTGATGCTGCGGTGGAAACAACGAAGGGTGGCGATTATAGCGGGCTTGGCGAATGTGATCACAATTAAAACCGCCGATCTAGCCAAACCCCGCGCCCTGCCTAGGGTTTCAGGCATTTATACAAAAAGGGCAAACTTTTTTCCATCCGATAATCGACCCCCGAATGGGTGCCATCAAACTCCTCATACACGTGCTTCACGCCGGCAAGCGCCAAGCGTTTTGACAGGATGCGGGAGCCGAAATGGATGTTGTACTGATCGCGCCAGCCGCAGTCGATGAAAATACCTTTGAGTGTTTTTAGGTTGGCCGCGTAGCGTGTGACTAAGTTAATCGGGTCGTGTTTTTGCCATTGCTTCCAGCGGGTTTCTATCTTTTCGCCGGTCTCAAGGTTGTAGGGCACGTGAAAGCCGAGTGGCGCTTTTGGGTTCGCGTCGTAGCTTGCGGCCATGGCGATCATCATGAGCGCGTGGCACTCGGTGTCACTGGGCTTTTCTTTTTTCCACACATGCGCTAAGAAATTTTTAATGCGGCCATCATCCATGCCGGTGTCGGCACCACGTTCGTCTTTGCCCACGTTCACCGCACCGGCCACGCGTGCGGGCTTGCGATGTTTGCCGAGCTCGGTGAGTACATTCGCCCAATCGTTTTGGTAGACAAAATCAAAATACGCGTCGCCCGAGTGGCTCGCTACCGCCCCCCAGTATTTGCTGTATTTCATACCGTGAATAATCGCGCCGTAGCCGCCGGAAGATTTACCAAAGCAGCCGCGATGCAAGCGTGACGCGAGCGTGCGAAATTCGCGATCTACCAGCGGGATGAGTTCCTGCGTGATGTGATCCGCGTAGTTGCCCATTGCGCTACTGTTAATGTATTGATTGCCGCCGAGTGCGGTGTAGCAATCGGGGAAAACCACAATGGTGGCTCCCATTTTTTTCGCGTGAATCAAGCGATCAACGCGCTCGGGAATATTTTCATCCAGATTGCGCCAATTGGTGTGCGAGGGCCCTGCACCGAGAAAGCCGACGAGATCGAACAAGACCGGAAAGCGTTTACCCAAGCCACGCCCCGCCGCCTGATCGTACTGATGCGGGAGCCACACTTGCAGCTTGCGGCGCGCCGGGTCACCCAAGGTTTCGGGAATAGTTTCGCGCAAAATTTTCGAGTCAACGTCGAGCGTAACGAGGCGGCCTTCGGGCCAGTTAATACGTTTAAGTGCCATGGGTTTTCCAGTCAAAAGTTTTTTCTGTATGAGCCATTATCGCAGACAGCACTTGCGCCCCGCTGCTACAATCAGCGCTCAACTTAGGAGAACAACATGTCGCTATCCCTCTACCAAGCATCCGCGCCGGTGCTGCAAAAATCACTCGGCAGCCTCAAGCTACTGCTTGAAAAAGGTGCCGCGCACGCTGGCGCCAATAAAATCGACGAGACCGTATTGCTCAATATGCGTCTCTACCCCGATATGTTTCCACTCGCGCGCCAAGTACAAATCGCGGCTGATTTCGGCAAGGGAACCTGCGCGCGCTTGGCCGGCCGCGACGTGCCGAAATACGAAGACAACGAAACCACGTTTGCCCAATTGATCGCACGCATCGACCGCACCGTGGCCTTTATCGCCAGCATCCCGGCAGCCGAAATTGACGGCCAAGAAAACCGCGACATCACGCTCACCATCGCGGGCAATCCGGTGCCCTTCAAGGGGCAGCCGTACTTGCTCGATTTCGCGCTGCCCAATTTTTACTTCCACATGTCGATGGCCTACGCGCTCTTGCGGCATAACGGCGTGGGCGTGGGCAAGCGTGATTTTGTGGCGTTTTAAGTTGCCGTCGTCGCGCTTTGGTAGCGCATTAAAAAGCACCGTTATGGTGCTTTTTTATTTTTTACGCACCACATTTGAACGTCGTCAGTGCGATCCATAGCCTAAAACTTCAGCGCCTTGGCGCAACAACGCCCAGCTTGGTGCGCGAATTTAAAATAAGTCTTTCATAATCATAAAGTTAAACGAGACGCACGATTTTCATGCGCGCCCCTTGTCGGCACGCCCCACTTTGGCGCAAAACTTGCTCAACCCTTGAGTCATTTTCAGGGAGCGACAATTGGAAACCTTAAAAACATCAGCCGACGTACTCTTCATTTTGCTCGGTGCCATCATGGTGCTTGCCATGCACGCGGGCTTCGCGTTTTTAGAGCTCGGCACGGTGCGCGAAAAAAATCAGGTTAATGCGCTCATGAAAATCATGGTGGATTTTGCGGTCTCCACCATCGCCTATTTTTTCATCGGTTATACGGTCGCTTACGGCACGAATTTTTTCGCCAATGCCGAAGTACTCGCCGCAAAAAGTGGCTACGATTTGGTGAAATTTTTCTTCCTCCTCACCTTCGCGGCCGCCATCCCGGCGATTGTTTCGGGCGGGATTGCCGAGCGCTCAAAGTTTAATCCGCAGCTTGCGGCCACGTTTGTTTTAGTCGGCTTGGTGTACCCGTTTTTTGAGGGCATCGCGTGGAATGAAGCCTACGGCATCAACGCGTGGCTTAAGAGCACGTTCGGTGAAGGCTTTCACGATTTCGCGGGCTCGGTGGTGGTTCACGCCGTTGGCGGCTGGATCGGCTTAGCCGCTGTGATTACACTCGGTGCGCGCCACGGCCGCTACGCCAAAGACGGCCGCGTGGCCGCTCACCCACCGTCGAACATCCCGTTCTTAGCCCTCGGCGCTTGGATACTCTGTGTTGGCTGGTTCGGCTTTAACGTGATGAGCGCGCAGACACTCGATAAAGTCACGGGCCTCGTCGCGGTTAATTCACTGATGGCCATGGTCGGCGGCACCTTGGCCGCCTTGGTGGTGGGCAAAAACGACCCCGGCTTTGTACATAACGGCCCACTCGCGGGGCTAGTCGCCGTGTGCGCGGGCTCAGATGTCATGCACCCTATCGGCGCACTGGCAACGGGCGGCGTGGCAGGTGCGTTATTCGTGGTCATGTTCACGCTCACACAAAATCGCTGGAAGATTGACGACGTACTTGGCGTGTGGCCGCTACATGGCCTCTGCGGGACGTGGGGCGGGATTGCAGCCGGTATTTTCGGCATGAAAGCACTCGGTGGGCTCGGCGGCGTGAGCATCATGAGCCAGCTTGCTGGCACCGCACTTGCCATCGTTATCGCGCTCATTGGCGGCTTCGCGGTCTACGGTGTGCTAAAGGCAACCGTCGGGATTCGGCTCAGTGAAGAAGAGGAATACGAAGGCACCGATCTCGCGATTCATAAAATTTCGGCAACGCCGGGGCGGGACCGATAGAAAACCATAAAAGCCTGAAACCCCGCGTGGATATTGGGGTTTGGCGGGTTTTATTTTTTAGGATGCGATGATGTTAGACCACGGCGTATTGTTACCCCGGCTTATTGCAGAGCAATATCGCGACGATGTCAGGACAACCGCTCGCTTAGCCCTTTAGCGCTGGGTACTCTTGCCGCGCGTGAACAACGCTAACAACCTCGATACATGTCGCTGTCACCCGATAGAGCACAAGGTAATTCGGATGCGCCACAATTTCGCGCACACCCGGAATGCGTTGGCTCGGTTTATATAGGTAGGGATGTTCCGCAGCGTGTTCGAGATCATGTGCCACGCGCTCAAGTAGTCGTTCTGCGGCTTGCTGGTTGCGTTCACCGATCTAAGCGAGGATTTCTAGTAAGTCGGCGTTGCCCGATGCGCGCCACTCAATTGGCAGCACGAATTTTTTTCTTGGTTTGCAGCAGCGCGTTTGCCTCCGCCATCACGCTATCGTGTGGCGTGTTTGGACGTGGGTCATCAATGCTGGCCTGTACCTTTGCCGCCAGCCATTTCACGTACGCGGCTTCTTGCTCGTCAGTCTCGAATTCAGAGACGAGTGGGGATAAGACTGTACGCATTAATTAATCTCCGTCACGCGCTAACAACTAATGGAGCCTATTTTATACGCTTTGCTCCGTCCTTAGCCACTTCAAGCCGCAAGCGGGGCGCGTCTAGCATCATCGCATCCTGAAAAAATAAAACCGGCCAAACCCCAATAACCACGCGGTGTTTCGGCGCCTTCGCCGCAACAACAGTGCCCCCGCAACACCCGCAACATCACCCAGCGCAGCCAAGACTGGGGCTGCGTCCGAAAAACGCCGCTTTAGCGCAACCGAAACGGCGTAGGGTACGTTGCCACACTTTGATTGCCGTCTTTATCAACGGCGACCAAACCAAACAAAAAATTATCTTTCGAGACACCCTTTACGGTCGCGCGCGTGACTTTGCCTACGTCTTGCGAAAATTGCCAAAACGCTGCCGTGGTTTCGCGCCAGACGATGCGGTAGCCGGCCATATCGGGCTCGCTATTCACAGCCCATCGCAGCGTGGTGTCGTTTTCTAATTGCAAGGTTTCCATTTGCACCTCGCGTGGGGCGGCAGGCCCAAGTGCCAATGCACCGAGCGCAATCGCGTTCACCCGCGCTACACGTGCGGTGTAGTCAAAGTCGATGAATTCGGGCAAATCACCAAGCTGCACGCCGTTTTCCACGCGCGGCGTTTGGTGCTGGTGTCGCCAATCTTCGTTAGGCTCGGTAAACCGGAGTGCCGCAAAGCCCGCATCGAGAAACGGCGAGTGATCGCCGCCGCGTAGGTAACGATCACGCCGGTAAATCACATCGACCTTAAAGTCGGGCAGATTTTTTTCCGCGTGCGCTTTCACGAAGCGCGCTAATTGCCGCGTGGGTAAATCGTTTTCTCCACCGGTACGCAGAGCTGCGATGATGTGATCGGGTAATTCTTTTAGCGGCGGCACACCTTCGGCAAACAGACGCACACGGTCTCGCACCACCGTGCCATCGGCCCCTTTGCTATTGCCAATAATGTCGTTGGTGAACATGCCAGCGATGTTCATTCCGCGCGCTTTTGCCGCCTTCGCCCAGTGTGCTGCGCCGAGTAAGCCCTGCTCTTCACCGGCTACCGTCATAAAAACGAGCGTTGCCTCAAATTCATATTTCGACATCACACACGCAAGCTCCATCACCGCCGCCGTGCCGGAGGCATCGTCATTGGCACCCGGCGCATCGGATACGCCATCAATCGGCGAGCTCGGCATCGAATCGTAGTGACCCGACACCACGTAGACGCGCTCTTTCGATTCGGCCTGCCTACCGGGGAGCGTCGCCACCACGTTCACGAGCTCGGTTGGCTGCGGGATGCGAACCGCCGCTTGCGCGATGTGCGAATCAAACGCCACGCTCATGCGCCCGCCGTTGGCCTTGTTGCAACTTTCAAGCTCACGCGCTATCCAGCGTCGTGCGGCACCAATGCCGCGCGTTTCACTCGTGGCATCCGATAGCGTATTGCGGGTGCCAAAGCCCACCAGCGTGCGGATGTACGCCTCAATGCGCTTGGCCGAAATCTCACCGGCAATTTTTTGCAGTGTCGCGTTCGGTTTTATTTCGCCTTGCGCGCCAACACTGGCTGAAAACAGTGCGGCAAAAATCCATACGGTCATTTTCATGTCACGCCCTAGTTTTTTAATCGTAAATTGCTGTCGATGATTCTGAGTTTTACCTTGCGTTCACGCCCGTCGCGCGTGATGGTGAGCTCGGCTAAGTTGCCAATGCCGACGCGATCGAGCTCGGCGAAGTAAGTCGAAAAAGTGTCGTTGGATTTGCCATCGACCGCGGTGATGATGTCACCCAATTCCCCACTGCGGCGATCAAGCGGCTTTAAACTAATCTCGGCCGCCGGTGTGCCCGGCAGCACCGCACTCACCACCACACCCTTGATGCCATTGCGCGCTACCAGGGAAGGGTCTACCCGATCAATGCCAATACCGGGCAGTGCCGCCCGCCCGCGCGCGATAAGCTGCGGCACGATACGGTTCACCATATCGGCTGGTATCGCAAAGCCCACACCCGCAGACTGGCCCGAGGCCGAGCGAATCGCGCTATTCACGCCAATTAAGCGCCCGGCGCTATCGAGTAGGGGCCCGCCGGAGTTGCCGGGGTTTATCGCGGCATCGGTTTGAATCACACCGGCAATTTCGGCGTAGCCTTGAGTGGGCATGTAGCGATCGAGTGCCGAAATAATGCCGGTGGTGAGTGTGCGGGTGAGGCCAAACGGGTTGCCAATCGCGATCACGCTTTGGCCTACCCGCAGATCTTTTGAGCTACCGAGTGGCAACGCCCGAATGGTGAGCGGAATCGCGCTAAGCCGCACCACGGCTAAGTCATACGCGGGCGCGCTACCGATGACTTCTGCCGCAATCGGCTCGCGGCCCCCATCGAGCTGCACCAGCACTTTTTCGGCATTCGCCACCACGTGATAATTGGTGACCACATGCCCACGGTTATCCCATACAAAGCCAGAGCCTGAACCTTGCGAAACCCCAAGCTCACCAAAAAAACCGCGACGCACTAAGTTTTCGGTGGTGATGTAAGCCACCGAGGGTGCCGCCTGCTCAAATAAATTGACCAGCGTGCGCTCCTGCTCAAGCAAGGCGCCGCGCGGCGCGACAGGGCGCGGCTGGGGCGTTTTGTCGGCTTGGGCCCAGGCGGCAGCCATTGTGTTTAAGCCTATCGCCACTAGTAGCCAGCGGAGGAGTGCGGTGGTCATTCACGGTACCTTTGATTTACTAATTCGTAATGGGCATTTTGCCATCGCACACCGGCTACCGCGAAACCAGCACGTTCGCGCAGGGGTTATTTCGGCGAGGTTAAATACGGTCGCAAAGAAAATTTGTAACAAATAGTTTACAATCTGCCAATAATAAAAAGTATTTTTAGCAAACGTAACCGAGCGCACACCAAGCCTATGTATACCCTCACCTATGTGAGCACTTTTGCACTACAAGAGGCGAGTGATCTACTCGCCGATGCCATGTTGCGCGAAATCGCGGTCGTTGCACGGGCGCGCAATAACGCCTGTGGGCTTACCGGCTACTTGGTGTTTGAAAACGGATTTTTTCTGCAAACCATCGAAGGGCCGCACGCCGAGGTGGAGCGCGTGTATGAAAGTATCGCGCGCGATTCGCGTCACCGCGAGCTCACCATTTTGCATCACGGCGCGATTACCGAGCGCACCTTTCCCTCATGGGGCATGACGATTTCTGTCCGGCGCGGCGGCCGGCGCGAAGTGGCCACCGTAGTGGCCTATCTGAAAGCGCGCGCACACCAAGCGCCCGCGACCCTACCGCACGAGTATTTTCGTGACCTATTGGCACCGAGTAGGCTCATCACCACGGCAGCAAATCGGGGCACCGAGGGTGCCCTCGGCGCGCCGCTGCGGATAGCACTTTGTAGCGCTTCCACGACGTGGCTGGCATCCACGTTTGAACACATTGCTGCCCGCTTTGGCGATACCCTACAGAAATCCAGAATCGCGAATCCCGATGGGGCCACCGAGCCGGTTTTATTCGAGTACATCGACGCACGCGGTGCCAGCCATAGCGCGATTCGCGTCATTGGGGTGAGCGAAGGCCTGCTCGCTTCGCAGGCCGCGTTCCCGTTAATGGCCAATCTTGACTTAATTGTTTTGCTGGCGGGCGCGACAGAAAACGAGCGCTACCTTGACTTTGTAGAGCGCCTCCTCGCGCAGACCATGCCGTCACAGGCGCCCTCGAGCGTCCTGCTAGTTTGTCCTGACCTAGACGCAAAATTTATACCGGAAGTGAAAGCGCTCGCCGATCAGCAAGGCGCTAGTCTGGCGCTTGCGGTGGGCTCGCACGTCAACGGCCACGCCGTGTGGACGCATATAGACTCGTGGCTCCGCGGCAAATAAAGCGCGCTAAACTTAGGCTACGTCGTCCACTGCGAGTTGTCCATGTCGAAATTTATCTGGGTCGCCGCCCCCGTCCTCGCCCTCACGCTCGCTGCGTGTAGCCATGTTCCGGTGCCTGAGAGCGCCCCCGCAAGCGCCGACATCCTCATCAAAAACGGCCGTGTTGTAGATGGCGCCGGCAATAGCTGGTTCAAGGCCGATATCGCGATTCGTGGCGGCAACATTATCGCCATTGGCGCATTGCCCAATTTACCTGCCACGCGAACCATTGATGCCGCCAATCAAATCGTCGCCCCCGGCTTTATCGACGTACACGGCCATATTGAATTTGGGCTTTTTGAAACGCCGACCACAGATAACTATATTCACGATGGTGTGACCACCGTTATCACGGGCAACTGCGGCGGCTCAGCAGATGATCTTGGCGAATTTTTTACGCGCATCAACACAACGGGCACGTCGATCAATGTGGCCTCGCTCGTCGGCCACAACACCGTGCGGCGGCAGACGATGGGGCTTGCCAATCGCGCAGCGAGTGAAGCGGATATTGCGAAGATGCAGGGTCTTGTGGAGTCGGCGATGAAGGCTGGCGCGGTGGGGATTTCCACGGGGCTTATTTATCTACCCGGTGTGTACAGCAACACAGATGAAGTGGTTGCGCTCAGTCGCGCGGCTGCGAAATATAACGGTGTCTATGCCTCGCACATTCGTAACGAAGGTAGCAAGGTGACTGAGGCGATCAACGAAGCGCTCAACGTGGGGCGGGCGGCGAAGATGCCGGTACAGATTTCGCATTTCAAGGTTTCAGCCCCTGCAAATTGGGGACGATCGCGCGAGACACTGGCCTTGATAGAGGGTGCCCGCCGCGAGGGGATTGATGTGACCATCGACCAATATCCGTACACCGCGAGCAGCACGAGCCTTGGCATCATGCTGCCCGATTGGGCGCGTGAGGGTGGCGAAAAGGCGGTGGTGCTACGCATCACAAGCGAGGTAACGCGGCCTAAGATCGCGGCCGAGATTCTAGCTACCGCGCGGCAATCGAAGCGCGCCGATTTTAGCTATGCCGTCGTCGCGCGCTACGCACCCGATCCAACGCTTAACGGCAAGAGCATCAAGGCGATCAACATCCTCAAAGGCCGCGCCGACACGATGGAGGCGGGTGTTGAGACCGTGTTGGATCTACTCACAAAAGGTGAAGCACAGATGGTCTATCACGGCATGAGTGAGGATGACGTGGCGTATTTCATGGCGTACCCGTTCAACATGATCGGCGGCGATGGTGGCGTGCAGAATGGCAAGGGCATGCCGCATCCGCGCAGCTACGGCACCAACGCGCGCGTACTCGCACGCTACGTGCGTGAGCAAAAAATTATCGGGCTTGAGGAGGCGATTCGCCGCATGACATCGCTGGCCGCACAAAAGTTTCAGCTAAAAGACCGTGGCCTGCTGCGCGAAGGCTTCGCCGCCGACATCGTGATTTTCGACGAAAAGACCGTACAAGACCGCGCCACGTTTGAGAACCCGCATCAGTTTTCTACTGGCTTTTCGCACGTGTTGGTGAACGGAAAAGTGGTCCTTGCCGACGGCAAACACAGTGGCGTGCGTGGTGGTGTGGCGTTACGGGGGCCTGCGGCGCAGTAACTCAACAGCCTGAAACTCTAGTATCCACGTGCTGTTTGGGCATTTCACGTCGGCAATTATTTGCAGGCGGTGGCCTTCGCAGGCACGGGTGCCTTCGCTTTTAGTTTGCGGCACGCCCACGGATCCATCGGCTCTGGATCGGCCCAGAGGCCACGCTTACTGCGTTTGGCGGATTCCATCAGCGTTTTGTATTCCATATCGCGTGAGTAGCGGTATTTCCAGGCGTGGCCCTCGCGCACCAGCCATTGGTTGATATTGTCGCGGCCCAAAAAAATCACCCCAACCGGGCGGCCAAATTCATCGCGACGGCTCCACTCCACCCGCACCGCCTTGCCGCGTAGGTGATTCGATAGCGCCACTTGTGCCGACTTGCCATAGCGTTGCCCGGCCTCGGGCGCATCAACATGGTCTAGGCGAATCCGCGCCCGCTTGCCCTCGACCGTTTTTACGCTCACGGTGTCGCCGTCGTAAACATAATCGACCGTACCCACCAAGGTAGCGGCGTGCGTGGTAAAAATAGCGAGTGAAGCTAAGAAGGCGGCAGCAATTTTTTTCATCACTAATTATGCCGCAACCACGCTGCCTCACCCCGAGCAAAAACCGTAAATGCGCTACACTCGGCATCATCGCACTTAAGCCAGCCGCCACATCAGTCGAGCGGCATTCGAGGAACCCAATGGCAACGTTTTCATGGCCAACAGCCGATGGCGAGTGGCTGCAATCGGCAGAGAAAAATAAATTCTCACTTGGTGTCGCGCTTGATAAGCCGACGCGTGAGGGGCTGCCGCCCGATGTGCTCTATGGAGCCAAAACCCCCGCCAGTGCTTGTGTTCGAGCCGATTGTGGTTTTTTCCCGCCTACTTTTTTAGCCTGCCCGCAATGCGGCCTGCCACTCACGCCAGCCCCCGAGGCCGGCACCACATGGCACCCGCCATTTGGGGGCGATGCCGCACTCACGCCCGGCATGGGCACACGCACCACCACGCGCGCACTCGGCTTGGCCGCACATGCGGGGCCCACGCGTGAGCGCGAGCCCGCGCAAGTTTTTGCCATGCCTGCGACGGGCGATTACGCGTTCGTGGTTGATCGGTTTGGCTCGTACGCGCCGGTGGTACTGGCCGTGAATACCTTGGGCGGCTGCTATGTGTCCACCCTCCCCGAAAAAGACCAGGAAAGCCTGTGGCACGCACTCGGCACCAATCAAGCCTCACGCCGCACGAGCCTGGCAGCACGGCACTTTACGGTGGCCTTGCTGCCCGGTGCCAAGCCCACGTTACTCGTGCCCACCGATGAAGGCATCGGCGCGCTCACCCCGCATCTGGCCACGCTAACACTCGACTACGCGATTGTGGTGCCGGGGCGCGTGGCGGGCTCACTCGCGCAGATTGCGTCGCTTGGCACCTTTGCGCTGCAAGAGCTCGCCACCGGCTACGCGCTCTGCGTGCTCGATAGCGCGGGCAAGCCACAGGGTCACGTGGCGGCTGGCGCTGGCCCAAGTGCGCCGTCGGGCCATACGTTTGATGCGCCGCTTTGTTTTAATTTACGGGGTGATATTTTTTGGGTGGGTGAGCGCGGGTTTTTCCACGCCCGAAATATCGACAAAGCGGGCACCGCTATGCAGCTTCACTGGCACGCGTGGCCAGCGGGGTGGGTGGCGGTACGCACCTGTGGCTGCGCGCATATTGGGGACTCCACCACCTCGCACATTGGCGATAGCTCGCTTTGGCAGCTAGGCTTTCACCCAAGCGAGGGCTACGCTTATCTTGCCCTAGGTAGCGCAGCACCACAGCCGGTAGATGTGCCGAGGATGACCTCGGGCAAGCTCGTCTTTCATCTGGCCGACCGGCTCAATCGTAACCAAGCGCCGTGGGACGACATCGCCGCCAACAGTGGCCCCGATAAAGACGACGTGATTTTCCCACTGCTCGAAAACCCAAGCGATAATCAATATCTCGCGGTGCGGGTAAATCGTGGCGGTAACGAGACAATTGGAGCACTACTCGCCAGTCATGACGAACATAATGTCAGCGTGATTTTTTATGATGGGCAGGTAGAAACCATCTGGCGCACCACCATGAGCCATCCGTGGAAAACGAGCGCTTTTTTCCATGGCCGCAGTATTTTCATTCATCACCCCGGTGCCACCAAACTGTACCGATTTTTGTTAGCCGACTAAGATGCGATTTATTTTTCTGCTTGTGGTGCTACTACTTTCAGCGCACGCGCGAGCCCAAGTGCCGCAGGCTTTTTTGGTGCAAAACTCCGGCTGGATGGAGCCCTTTTATCTCGACTCGCAATCGCGCTTAAAGCCGCTCGTGCGCGAGGTGGTGAAGGCTGTTGCTGAAAAAAGCCCGCAGGTTATGCTGGCGAGTTTTAATCAAAGTGTAGCGGCCACTAACAACCAATCACCGCGCAGCGTTTACATCGGCGCGCCCACCGAGCGTGCCGTGGCCGACGCACTCGGGCAAATTACGCTTAGCGAAAAATCGCGTAAGCCGGTGAGCTACTACGACACCGATTTTTTTGAGATGATCGAAAAGACAGTCGCCCAATTTTTCCAGCAAAAGCCCGGCATCATCTGGGTCTTCACCAATAATAAAAACAGCCCCGGCAACGATCAAAACACCAAGGCGCGCAATCGCGATTACTACCAGTTTTTGCACACCGATAAATCCATCACGCAGGTGCTGGCCTTCCCCGTACCCATGCCGGTGCAAGGTAAACTTTTTAGCGCCAACGCGCTCATGGTGTATGCGATTGCTTATGGTGAGGCGGCATCCATTGAGCTTTCACAAATTATCGCGTCCGGCCGCGTGGATAAAGTGCTGGGTGGGGCCGCCGCACGCGTAAAACCACTCAATCAAAACATCGTCGCCTTCTACCCCACTGCGGCCAAGCAAGGGGCCGACGTAAAGGTGCAGCAAACCAAAGATGGCCAGTTGGTGTTTACGTTCGAAGGCGGCAAGAAAGCCGTGACGGCGGAGTTTTCCGGGCAATTTAAGGGCTTGGTACACCCCTACGAAATCGCCTCGGCCAATTTAAGCGCCACACTCAACACCGATAAACAAAGTGTAGAAATCAACGCCCAGCCCGCGCAACTCACGCGCATTCGCCCCGGTGTGGCTTCGTCGGAGGTCAATTTAAGTTTCGCCGTGCCCCCGCTGCCAGGCTATTTTTCACCCGATGTATTGCTTAAAGAAGGGGTGAGCCAACGCGCCGAGCTCAGGGTGGTGCTGGCCAATCAAACCCTCGCACTCACGCCCACCTTTGCCAACGAAATGCGCGCGCTTTTCCCTGAAGACCCACTCATGGAAATTTTTTCATCCGCCCCCATGCCGCGCGAATCCACCACCACCGTGCCGGTGACGATTTTTGTATTGCACCCCACATGGCCACTCATCACCGCCTTAATCGCTGTGTGTGTTGCGCTCTTTGGCGGGCTCTGGCTACTCTCGTCGATGCTACGAACGCCGGAGTACCTGCTGCTAGTCGATGGTGCCACGCGTAAGGTGCGGATGAAAACAAATAGCCGCTACGCCGTCACCGATAGGCAGGGCAACGCCGTTGCTACGCTCACGCGAGGCCGCTTTGGCAAGCCCAGCCTAAGTGAGATCGCACCCGGTCACAGCGTCACGTTAAAATAAGCTTCGATTTCGATTAAGGACTCCCATGCAAATCACGCTGCCCCCGGCGAAAGAACCCGCCGCCCCACCTAAAACCGCGCCCTCCACCTCCACCAAGCCGCTCGAGCCGAACGTGAACATTGTGTTGCCCGATAGCGGCCGCAGCACGTGGATAGGCGTGATTGTGGTGATCGTGATTGCGCTTTTGCTGCTCTATGTACGCAAGATGTATAGCGAGTCTTTAGTGCGCGGCAAACGCTCGCCACGCCAAGCTGGTGCTGCTGCCACCGCACTTTATCTTTGGCTACTGTCGTGGAGCACGGCGATTGTGGTCTGGCTTGCGGGGGGTAGCGAAATCGTTTTCATCATCGCCGCCGCCATTTTGGGCGGCATCGGGATTGTTTGTTTGATCTGGATGCTGCTGTCGAGCCGATTGAAATAATTTAACGCACTAAGCCGCTAGTGTAGTGGTGCAGAATTTATGCAATGTTTTTTCCAATCGCGCCGTCGGGCTCCTTCCCCCCTCGGGGGGAAGGCGGGGGATGGGGTTATGTGTGCTACGCCGAACAAGTTTTACGCACAAATGAACCTCGCCGTTTCTCACGCTACCCCCTCCCAGCCTCCCCCTGCAAGCAGAGGGAGGAGCATTCGAGCCGGTTGTTGCTTTCCCCGTAACAGTATTACCAAACCCCTGTGACCATTGACGTTTCAAGTAACCTCAAAAGCGCTACCGCATAAGTCGCAAACAGAATGCAACACGAGTGCGCTAAACCGCTAGACCGCTAAACCGTGAAGCCACCCAAACCCGGTGGCTTTGCATTCAGGCTTCGCGTATTCATAAATCTCGTTTTTTTATCGCCCTTCCCTAGGATTCCTCATGGCTGAAACCACTAATCCCGCGAACCCCACCGATACCGCCGCTAAGCCTAATGCGGAGCTCTTGAAGGTTTTGCCCACGCTCTACATCGCCGTTGGCGGCACCGGCATGGAAGTGCTGCTACGCGTGCGCCGCCGCCTGATGAATGCGTGGTGGGGCTCGGAGGCCAATTCACGCTTGGGCGCACTGGGGGATTTCCCGCTCGCGCAATTTTTGCATTTTGATCTGGATGCCGGCTCGGTGAAAGAGCAAGGCAAGGCGACCCGCACCGATTTGCTCGACGAAGCGGTAAAGTTTTCCGACGAAGAAAAATTTGTCGAGACCTTTGATCTGCGTAAGTACATTGCGTCCGATGACGATTTGCGTAAATACGCGAATATCCAAAACTGGTTTCCACTCACGCCCGCCAAGGTACGCGAACTTAAGATTGACCCGAGCAAGGGTGCGGGGCAAATTCGCGCGCTCGCACGCCTCTACTTTTTTGATAAGTACCCGGCGCTACGAGCAAAGATTGAAAATAAAGTCGCCGCACTTTTATCAGGCGTATCGAATAGCGAAAAAAATCGCAAGCTCGGCCTCGAAACCCAAACCGGCCAAGTGCGTGTGGTGGTGATTGCCTCGAGCGCGGGCGGCACCGGCTCGGGTGCTGCGATTGACATGGGCTATTTGGCGCAAACCATCGCGCGCCGCGCGGCACCGAAAGCCACCGTTGATCTCTACCTCACATTGCCTACCGGCTTTGCGGGTGCTAACAAAGACCGCACCGAGGCCAACACCTACGCGATGCTCATGGAGCTCGAAACCTGTATGCGCGGTGGCCACACGTGGGTGGAAAAATGGAGCGAGTACGACGGCGAAAATGTCGCGCGCGGCAAGCCCTACGACGATGTGTTTTTGTTTGACACGCAAAATTTTGTTAATCAACAAACCCGCCAAATCACTGACGTGTACGAAATGATGGCGGATTTGCTCTACGAAGATTTTGCCTCGGCTGATTTCGCCAACCGCAAGCGCTCGGTGGCGGTGAATCAGCAGCAGCATAAGATCATCGCCTACAAGCCGCCAGTGTCAGATCGCTACGGCGAGCTTAATTTGGCCTACGCCAAAAACTACAGCGTGATCGGCCAGTCGATGCTCGACACCGGTGTGATCGAGCGCCACAACACGGCCGTGTACCAGCAGATGCGCGAGATGTTGGTCGAGTTTTTTGGTATCCATGGCGGCATGAGCGAAGGGGGTGCGAGGCGCGCGGACGACAAAGCGCGCGATGCCTTCATGGCGGAAAATTTGGCGCTCTCGCCGTTTGCGTTCGCCGATATGCCTGAGCTTACGCGCTCACCCGAAACCGACGTGAGCGAGATGTGGGATTTCCAGCTCACCGATCAATTGCTGAGCTATAACAATCAGCTCCTCACGGGCGAGGTTGAGCGGCGCGTACAAGAGCAATTCAACATGATCGCCGAGCAGGCCGATAAAGACGAATGGCCGCAGCGTGTGGATGAAGTGCGTAAGCAGCTTGAGCGCGACGTGATGCGGACCATCGCGAGTGCGGCCGAAACAATGGAAGCCAAAATCGAGCGTAATCGCGCGCACATTCTCGCCAAGTGGACCGGCCAAGACGGGCTTGCGCCAAAGCTCTACCAATTTTTAGATCACAAAGAAAAAGGCGGGCTTGATTACACTATTTCGTTAGTGGAGCTCATCAAAGACAAGCTCACCAACGACACCACCGGGCTTGTCAAAACATTCGAGGCGAACGCCAAGCGCTACTCGGCGCTAAGCGATGCGCTACGCGGCAAAGAGTACGATAAATTTTTCAGCGATCTAAAAGAAACCGAAGGTAAATCACTCTTCGGCAGCAATCGCCAAACGCAGGCCGAGAGCGTGATGACGCACTTGAAAGACTGCATCGTGCGCTACGCCCAGCTCTACCTGCGCGCGGTGGCCTCGCGCCAGGCGGTGCAGCTACTGCGCGATGCCGGCAGCTATCTGGGTGAGAAAACTGGCACCGATGACGCGGGTAACCCGGTGTGGAGCGGCTTTGTCGCCGAGCTCGTGGTGGGCCGCAATGCGGCGCTCGAGATGCTCGCGCAGACCGAGAGCGAAGTGAAATTAATCGAAACGGAAAGCCAAAAAACGCACGCCATGTATCAGCGATTGGTGTCCGACGCGGTGCTGTCGATCAATGTTGAAAAAGGCTTGCAGGCGCGCGGCTGGGCCAACGAAGCGTTTGAAGATTTGGGTGGCTCGCAGGCTATTTTTGCAGCCCTTGCTACCCCTAAAGGCAAGCGTGAGCTACTCACTAAGCTTCGCAATAAAGCCTCGCAGCATGTGCCGGTTCCGCAGGCAAGTGAAAACCCGATCTTCTCAGCACTGCGCGCGGTGCCAAACCAAAAACGCGTTTTCGACGATATGTTTGCACGCGGTATGCCGTGGGTGGGCGCTGATTTTTCCGGCGATTTCCGGCCCAAGCCCGATCAATTCAAATGCTTAATCGGGGTCGGCGACAGCCAAAAATTTGAGAAAGAATTTGGCGACAAATTGCGCGGCCACGTACCCACCGCAAGCTACATGACTGGCACGCAAATGGGCGTGCATGATTCGGGTGTATCGGGGCGCTTAGTTTGCTACATCGAGTTTAGCGGCCTGCCGGTCACGTGTTTACGGATGCTCGAAAACTGGCGTGCGAGCTACCGCCAAGTCAGCCAAGAATTACCGACTCACGTACACCGCGATAAAACGCGTTTTGTTCACCCGATTCAACTTTCTGAAACCGAGCTTTTGCGCTTGGCGGAAGATTTCAAACTCTTCCTCACCGCAACCGTCGTGGGTGTGCTGGAGCGCGGTAAAGATGGCGCTTGGCGGGTAGACGAAGACGGTGAAAAATTCTCAATCGGTAACGAGCGCACGATAAGGCTCGACGGCTTTGGCACGCGGCGCGGGCAGGTGAAAGAGCAAGTCGATACGGTGCTCGCCAAAATGACCAGCACCGCCGCCAACGCGGCGCTGGCCGTGGTAATGCGGCACGATGAGCGCTTCGCCTACGCGCCGATTAAGCGCATGGATGATAATTTTCAAGAGACGCGTCAGCCGAGCTTTGCGGCCGTCTGTGCGGGGCAATTGGCCGAAAGTTTCCGCGAGCGTGCGGTGCGCGCGAGCAATGAATCTGCGGCCGCCGCAGCCATCGAGAGCGCGCGTGCGACTCTCGACACGTTCACCCACAATATCGCAGGCTCTGAGGCCGATACCTACGGCCACGAGGTGGATCGTGATGTACAACGGCCTAAGAAAGTGATTAAGGCCGAGCTTTGTCACGATGCCGCATTCACCACCACGCACGTGAGCGCGTCTACGGCTTTGGCTTCGGCACCGCCGATTCCGGGTGCGGCGGCGCTACGCATTCACGTGGTGCTAAATGGCCAAGATAGCGGGCCTTGCAATGCGGAGCGCCTACGTGAGCTGATCGCGCAACAATTACTCGCCAAAGGCACCTTGGTATGGCGTGCCGGGCTCGAAAACTGGCTACCCGCGCAGGACTTGCCGGAGGTGGCGGCATTGTTCGTGCGTAACACGCCGCCACCCGTTCCCTCGGCCTGATGCTGCCTCGGCCGTTTGCAAAAGCGCTATGCCGCGCATCTATCTAAATGTACCTTTTGCCGAGAAGGACGAAGCGAAGCGGCTCGGCGCGCGCTGGGATGCCGAACGCAAGCTCTGGTACACGCCCGATGGCGTTGACAACAGCCCTTTCGCGCGTTGGTTCCTCGTGGCGGGCGGCGGCACGGCTGACATGCGCGTGAATGTGCCACGTGCGCCAGGCGCGCACTGCCCTTCGTGCAAAGCCGCGCTGTTTGGGCCGGTGCGGTTCTGCCCGTATTGCGCGCAGAAGCAGCCGGATGCCGACATCGCCCCAGCGCCGAACACGTCGAGCACGCCGAACCCGACGACACCGCCCCCGCTTCCCGCCACCCCACCCATGGCCGTGCCACCACCCTTGCCGCCCGCCGCCACAAGTGCTGCCTCCCCACCGCCTGCACCCGCGCCAGCAGCAACACCACCCGCACCGCCACCTCGCGCACCAACGCCAACACCCGCCGCACCGCCCGCACCACCAGCTCGTCCGGCCAAGAAGCGCGGCTGTCTTGCCTACTTCGGCTATTTTTTATTGGCTCTCTCGGCGTTTGTTTTGTACACCTGCTTTAAGCCCGACCCTTACGGTGCCGTCGAAAAGTATTTGAAAAAAGACGATCTCAATCGCGCCTTTCAAGAATGGAAAACGATCTCGCCGACCGCGCAAGACTCTGCTGAGGGCGTACTACTGCGCGCGACACTGCGTAAGCGTTTTGTTACCACGTCAGTGGCCTGTGAAGCGGCGTGTAATGTGGGCTGCGCGCGCGCCTATGCCGAGGCGTTAAGCGAGATTGTCGGCAACGCACAAGATGCCGAGCTCGCCGCCGCTGAGAAGCGCGTGAAGACCATTGAAGCGCAGCTGCAAAAGGTAGAAAGTGTGGCGAAAGAAGTGGATCGTAATTTGGTTTCTGCGGCGAACAAATTTGTCATCCTCAAAAAATCAAACATCGCGCAAAGCTGTGTGCCGGACACACTAGATGAAAAAATCGCCACACGCCTCACAACAGCGTGCGAAAAATGCCGCACGCATCCAAACCCGCGCGCCTGCGCGATCACGCTACAAGAAGCCGGTGGCGGTATCGCCAATGGCACGGCCACCCAAGCGTGCAATACCATCCTTGCGGAGGTCGAAGATGCGATGGGCAGCGCCACCACACCACGCACCAACGCGGGCGCGGGTGCAACAAGCTCGCCGATTGAATCCGCCATTGATGCCGTCGCCCGCGCAATCGAAGAAGCCACCCGCTTAAAACCCACCACACCGCGCACGGAAAACCCGAACACCAACGCACCATCGGCCGCCCGCGAAGCACCACCCCCTGCGCGCACCACGCCACCACCGCCCGCCACAGCCACGCCGCCGCGCGCAAGCACACCCCCGCCCGCCACGGCAACAACGCGCGTCATCTACAAAGACCAGCCCGCATTCCCCGCCGAAGCCACGCGCCGAGGCGTAACCAGCGGGCGCGTACAAGCGCGCATGAGCATCAACGCGCAAGGCCGCGTGACCAATGTGACCATCATCGAATCCACCCCACCGCGCGTATTCGACCGCGCCGCGACCCAAGCGCTTTCAAACTGGCGATTTAATTTGGGGGCCGATGATAGGCGACATGAGGTGGAGATAAATTTTAATTCAGAGCCGTGAGGCTGCTCCATGCTCGCCACATCAGAATTTAGGCGGGCGGGTGCTACCAAAAAAAATTATGCAGGCGCGCGCAACACGCTTGGCCTGGCACATTTGGTTCCGCACATTCGGCGCGCCAAAAATATTGAACCTTTTAGTCGTCTACCGCTCCATTTGGTACGTCTTCGCTAATCGGCACAAAAAAACATGAACAAAATTACCTCGGTATTGCTAACAGCCTTGTTTGGATTTAGCGCGATGGCCAACGCACTTGAGCAACCAAACTACACTGTCGTCAACGTCATCAGCGAAGTCGATGGCATTGAAGTACGCAAATACGATGCCTATCTTGTCGCCGAGGCCATGGTGCCGGGGCCTGCCACCGAGGCGGGGAGCCAAGGATTCAGTATTTTGGGCGGCTATATTTTTGGCAAAAATAAAGGCGAGCGCGTGATCGAGATGACCGCACCCGTCACACAAACCAACGCACCTGCCAAGATCGCCATGACCGCCCCCGTCACCCAGGCCGCTGTGGGTACCGGTTTTTTGGTGCAATTCATGATGCCGCGCGCCTACACACTTGAGACGCTACCGGAGCCCATTGATGCACGCATTCGTTTTCGTGAAGTGCCTGCAAAGCGTGTTATCGCCATTCGATTTTCAGGCACAAGCGGGCAAACGCGTTTTAACGAGCACCTAACAAAACTAAAAGAAAGTGCCGCAAAAGCCGGGCTGGCACTCAATGGCGAGCCCACATTCTCTCGCTACGACAGCCCGTTTACGCTACCGTTTATGCGTCGAAACGAAGTTTGGATTGAGGTGCTTTAAGTCCGGCGTGGGCGGTAGACTGCGTGAGTTTTCGCCGTGGCAAAGGCTCGTATAAGAAGGCCTATCTTAATGGTCGTACATGATCGCGTCATCGCCCGCATACGCCCTGCCTAGTTTGCCGAAACCCCGCGCCAGTATTAGCGTTTGAGCCATTTCAATTATTTTTTATTTGCCGCGTCTAGCTGTGCCGCACTCAGCCAGCACCACTTCCCCACCGCGAGTGACGTAGGCAACACCAAGCCGCCAATTTGGCTGCGATGTAAGCGTTCAACGTGATTGCCCACCGCTGCCATCATCCGCTTCACTTGATGGTATTTACCGGAGGTGAGCGTGAGCGTGAGGTGGTGTGACGCGGGCTGCGCGCAGGCAAGCGCGCGCACAGGGATGGGCGAATCATCGAGCACCACACCGGCGAGCAGGCGCGCGACTTGTTCGGGCGTGACGGCCTCGCTGGTGGTGACTTCGTAAATTTTTGGCACTTCGTGCTTGGGCGACGTCATGCGGTGGATGTACTGGCCGTCATCCGAAAAAAGTAGTAGCCCGGTCGTGTCTTGATCGAGCCTACCGACGGCTTGCACGTCGCGCTCGCGTAGCGGCGCAGGTAGCAAGGTGTATACGCTGGGGTGGGATTTGGCTTTTTGCGAGCACTCGTAGCCTGATGGTTTATGCAGCATCAGGTAGGCCTTGGCGTGGTATTGCCACACGGTGCCCTCGACTGAAAACATAAATGGCGCGCTCTCGACATCGAATTCGCGCGCGTCG
>JAYVGG010000343.1:0-2219 GCA_043772475.1 Burkholderiales bacterium | reverse complement strand
CGGAGCCGTATCATGCGTGCCGCCGCCCGTGCCGAGGCCATGCGCGCCGGCAAATTTGGCCCCCACCCGCAGCCCTGACTCGCGCGCCACCGTCGCCCCCAGCACGACCTCTAGTGGCTGCTGCCAGAGCCTGCCTGCGTTCGGCTTTGCCCTGTAGAGCTCGGTATACGCGGGCTCGGTGCCCACAATGCGAAACGCGCGATAGCTGTCGCCAAGGGCTAACGGCACCGCGCGCTTGACCAAGGGATTTTTTAGGAGAGCGGCGGCTTCCCGCATGGGGATATTGCCGGTTGGCACATCGAGCGCAAAGACCGAGGAGAGCACCATTTGTAGCGGGCTGCCTTTCGCCCCCACAACGAGGTCGATACCGGCGCTATCGCGCTCCATGCGCGTTTCGGCCTCGTGTAGCGTGAGTAACAGCGCGATGATGGTGCCCACACCGAGTGCGAGCAACATCACGTTGAGCGCGGTTGCGAGTGCCCGCTCACGCAAGTACGCACGGGCTAAGAAAAATGCGTTAGCCACCGTGCTCATGCGAGGCTCACAATCTGCGTAAAGCCCGCCGTAATCCGCGCGTCGTGGGTGGCGACGAGCAGGGTCGCGTTGTATTGCTTGGCCTGCGCGAACAGCAGCGCCATGGCAGCCGCACAATGAGCATCATCGAGCGCTGAGGTGGGCTCGTCGGCGATCACGAGCACCGGGCGATTCACCAGCGCCCGCGCAATGGCGACCCGCTGCGCCTCGCCTTGCGAGAGCGTGGCGGGGCGTGCGTGTTTTTTTTCGCTCATGCCCAAGGTCGTGAGCAATACCTCAAGCTGTGCTGCGGTGGTGTCGGTGCCAGCGAGCTTTTGCGCGATGACTAGGTTATCCCACACGCTCAGAGCTGAGATTAAATGTAAGCGCTGCATCACAAGGCCAATATGGGTGCCGCGAAAATTGTCGCGCGCAGCTACCCCCATAGTGGCGAGCTCGTGCCCGTCGATTTTCACCGAGCCCGAGATTAACGGCGACAGGGCGGCCAATACATTCATGAGCGTCGTCTTGCCCGAACCCGATGGGCCCAAGAGTAGCGTGTGTTCGCCACGCGCAATGGTGAGCGCGGGTAGCTTCACCACGGCCTTGTCGCCATAGCCTGCCACCACATCGCGCGCTTCTACCAGCACCATGCTTATTCGCTGACAGCCGGTGTGGCAGCGGCTTCCTCGACGCAGTAGGCGAGGCCTTCAATAAAGATTTTTTTAGGCAAATTGCGACCAATGAAAACCATTTTTGATTCGCGCTTTTCTTCTGGCAACCACGGCGCACCTTCACTGCCGCCCATGAGCATGTGTACACCCTGAAAAATCATCCGCTTATCCTGCCCCGCGATAGACAGCACGCCCTTGTAGCGCAGCATATCGGCACCGTAGGTTTGGATGAGCAGCGATAAAAAGGCCTCGATTTTTTCCATCTCAAGTGGACGCTCGTCTTTCCACACAAACGATTGCACATCGTCGTCGTGGGTGTGCGAGGCATCGGCTAAAAATTCGGGATCAAGCTCTAAGGTCGCGTTCAAATTAAAGCCGCGAATATCTAAAATTTCCGCAATGTCGGTCTTGCCGAAATCAACGCGGTGGTGGGTGGCGCGTGGGTTCATGCGCTTTAAGCGGGTCATCAATGCTTGCGTTTCGCCCTCCGCGACAAGATCGGTTTTAGAAATCAAAATACGATCCGCAAAGCCCACTTGCGCGCGCGCTTCGCCGCTATCCGTCAGCGTTTGCGGGGCGTGTTTGGCATCCACCACCGTAATCACCGCGTCCAGCAGATACTGCTCGTGAATGGTTTCATCCATAAAAAATGTTTGAGCAACCGGGCCAGGCTCGGCCATGCCGGTGGTCTCGATAATGACGCGATCAAATTTGAGCTTACCCTTGCGGCGTTTATCGGCGAGCTCACCCAAGATTCGCACTAAATCGCCGCGCACGGTGCAGCAAATGCAGCCGTTATTCATCTCTACAATTTGCTCCGAATTATCTTGCACCAAGATTTCGTTGTCGACACCTTCGGCACCAAATTCGTTTTCGATCACGGCAATTTTTTCACCGTGCCGCTCGGTAAGAATGCGGCGCAGTAGCGTGGTTTTACCGCTACCTAAAAAGCCGGTAAGAATGGTGGCGGGGATGAGCTTGGGGGGAAGTTTTGGCGATTTCATGCAGATCTCATGTTGAAGGTGTGGGTTT
>JAYVGG010000342.1:0-9867 GCA_043772475.1 Burkholderiales bacterium | reverse complement strand
GGCGGTGCGCTTTCTGCAGTGGGCCGAACGGAAGACGCAAAACGCGCATTCCAAAAAGTTGCCGCGAGTTACCCACCGAGCCACAAACCCCAGCTCGGTGACCTGAATGCAACATCGCTCGAAGCCGAGTTTGCGTTGGAAATGGGCAAGCCCGCGTTGGCGCTGCAGACGTTAGAGCGCTTTCCCCCGCTGCTGGAGACGATTTCCAAGCTAGAGCCGACCATTGCCATTTCGGCCTACTTGGTGAGTGCATTCGCGAGTGACCTTACCGGTGACGTGGCAGGGGCCGAGGCCACGCACAGGAGTATTGTCACGCTCGCCGATGGCAAATTGTCAGATTGGACACGCGCTTACTTCACGTACAAGTTTGTCTCGGCAAGACGGGCGATGCTCGCTGATGACTATGACGGGGCGCTCAAACTATTGTCATTTCAAGATGATGCGGTCGGCGACAAGATAGAGGCCCCAACGAGTTTTGACTACGGCTTTACCTACTTAAACGCTCAAGCTGCTATGGCCCACGCAAGTCGCTACGATCACGTATCTGCAAACCGGAACATGGAGCGTGCCTTTTCAAGTCTCGCCCTCGTAAAAAACAAGGATGACTATCCGGTGCTGGCCTCCGACCTAGCGGTCGCGCATGGCCACGTCAAGCTCCGTGCGGGAGATCCTTTAGTTGCAATCGCTGAATTGCGTAAAGGGCTTTCGGAACAAGAAAAAACCCAAGCGTCCACCAGCCCCTTCCTGATGGAAACCCGCCTAAACCTCGCCGAAGCCCTCGCCCGCTCCGGCAACAAGGCCGAAGCGAAATCGCTTTGCGCACGCGTAAAGGCCAACATCAAAACTTACGCAAAACTCCACCCTTGGTTTACCAAACGGCTCAAGGCCGTTGAAACGCTGCTCTAACGTTCCGATTGAATAATCGCATGGGCACACCGAAGTGAAACCCGCCGATCTCTCCGAAAAAGCCAGGGGTCAAAGCCAGGGGTCAGCAAAGCAAGGGGTCACAAACAAAGCAAGCAAAGCAAGGGGTCGACAAAGCAAGGGGTCAGGTCTATCAACGTAGCACTTTCCTATGTTACGATATCCCCATGTCGCGCCCCCTCCGCCTAGAATTTCCCAATGCCCTCTATCACGTCACCGCGCGCGGTGACCGTCGTGAAGACATCGTCGAGGACGATGAAGATCGGCTCGCGTTCCTGCAAATTCTCGCGCAGGTAGTTTCTCAGTTCAACTGGCTCTGCTATGCCTATTGCCTGATGGACAACCACTACCATCTGCTCATCCAAACGCCAGACGGCAACCTATCAAAGGGGATGCGCCAGCTAAACGGCGTGTACACGCAAGCCAGTAATCGCCGCCACAAGCGTGTCGGCCATCTTTTTCAGGGGCGCTTCAAGGCGATACTCGTCGATAGCGATTCCTACCTGCTCGAGCTCGCGCGCTACATCGTCCAGAACCCCGTGCGTGCGCGTATGGTCAAGCACGCGGAGCGTTGGCCGTGGAGTAGCTACCGCGCGAGCATGGGGCTTGCCGTCGCCGAGCCTTGGCTTGCCGTAGATGGCCTCCTCGCCCAATTTGCTCAGCGGCGGAGCACAGCGCAGGCGCGCTACGCGCAATTTGTCGCAGAAGGCGCAGCCGCGCCATCACCTTGGCAGTCACTCAAAGGTCAGGTGTTTTTGGGCGATGAGGCGTTCGTCGAAAAGATGCAAAAGTACCTCGCCAAACAGCAACGTGGCGACGTACAGATACCGATCGCGCATCGCCGCGCACCAGCAAAGCCACTCGCCGAAATAGTGAAGCGCGCGTCAAGCCGAAACGATGCCATCAAAGCGGCGCACGCGACGGGCGCCTACTCGTACCAACAGATCGCCGAACACTTTGGGATACACTTCACTACCGTTGGGCGCGTGGTGAGAGCGGGAGAATAGATGCTATGATGATAGACCTGACCCTGTGCGTGACCCTGTGCGTCAATCTACTTCACTGACTCATTCGGGTTAGTTGCGTGCAATGGCACGTGGCACAGACAAGGTACCGAAATTATTCAATTAGTGAATGCTGTCGCACCGATTTGCAAGTGTTTCTGGCTATGTATGCCCTGTCAAGGTCCTACGATGTGGTCGGGTGAAAAATACGATTTGCCGCAAACAATAGGCGCAACGTTTGTTGGTTACTCCTCAGGCCAGCGGGTACCCACTGGCACGGGTGGTGCAGGAGCCCCCAAGCCGCCGCCACCAGATGGCGCCGTAAGAAAGCCATCGAGCGGTAGCGGCGCAAGAGGTGGTGGGTACAACTGTATTTGTCAAAAACCGGGTGCTGAGGTCGGTTGCACTCAATGTTACAAGGACAACGCCAATTGATTTGGGATCGGGTCGTCAAACGCTTGTCTGCAAGGCTTCAACAAGGGGACGCAATGGGCAAGACGATCATTGTCGCATTAGTAATGACCGCAAGTTTCGTTCTTCTGTGGTTCTATTTACTCTTTCAGCGGGCAAATACATCGCATGTCCAGCTACATTTTTTTCTGGCGAAGGATGCTCAGTTCATTGAGTATGCAGAAGTTGGAGGTAGCGATCAAGTCTCGTTTTCGATCATGCGGGCATTTCCAGATTTAGACCTGACGACAGATAGGTTAGCGATACTTAAGGCACAGGGCTGGGATCTTTGCGCTAGCGGGAACGACCAGTGGGCATCATTCGAAGACTATGCTAGCCATCCGCCAACGATGTGGCACCAACGACTCCTGCATTTTCAGCGCGCGAACGACATTGTTGTTTATACAGCTATGTATTGGTCAGAGCTCGATGTGACTGGTGATCGCAATCAATTCGCCAAACCGAATACGGCTACTCAAAAAATTGTTGTCATGCGTATGAGCGCAAGCGATGTCGCTACTAAGACCTTGCTGCGCTCCTTTGGTGTGAGGTGTAAATAATTTGCAAACATAAATGGGGTCAAACATAAATGGGGTCAGACTCCATTTCCACAGTGTATTGCCACACGCACCCGCCCGTCCCCACACACGGCAGTGTGCTACTATTTCGCCAATCTCTTCATGCGTCAAACCGCCCCAAACTGCCCGTGGATACTAGGCTTTTACCGATACAGCCTCACACAACCTGCTCGTCACACGTGTGCCGCGCACGCCTGTGCGTAGCGCTTCGCGCAGCCGGACGCGCACGCCACACACGCCGCCTGCGGGGTAGCATCACCACCCCCAAGGTCACGCAAACCTATGACCAAAACGGCCACCTCGCCGCCAAGACCGTCACCCCCCGAGACCTAAGCCCCACGGGCATTTCCAAGGGATTACAAAGCCACATCAACCTCTACAACGCAGCCGAGCGATTGGTCAAAGTGAGTGACGGCAGCAACAACGAGATTGCAAGCTACGCGTACAACCCCTTCGGCCAACGCATCAAAAAGACCGTCAGCCAAAACCCCGGCGGCAGCGCAGGTGTCACGCTTGGCACCACCTTCTACTTCTACGCCGACGAAGGGCTGATCGCGGAAACCGACGGGACGGGCAACCTCACCGTAAGCTACGGCTGGAACCCCGATGGAATGTGGGGCACGGCACCGGTTTGGAAGCGGGATATCTTAACCGCGAGCGCGACAGCCAACGCCATTGAGCACTACTACCATGTTGACCATCTGGGCACCCCGCAGCGCTTGACCAATCACGCAGGGGAGGTGACGTGGCGAGCGTTCAGCGAAGCGTTTGGGAAGACGGCCATTGATGCGAGTGTGCAGCCGGTGACGACGGCGGTGACGGTGAACAGTCTGAGGTTTCCGGGGCAGGTGGAGGATGGGGAGACGGGGACGAGGCAGAATTTCTTCCGAGACTACGATCCGAATGTGGGGAGGTATGTGCAGAGTGATCCGATTGGGTTGGACGGTGGTGTAAATACGTATGCATATGTACTGAATAGACCATTGTTCGATATTGATCCAACTGGTGAGAACGCTGCAGCGGCGGCGGCAGCCGCAGCTTACGCGGCGATTCGCGCGTGTGGCGCTAACAAAAAATGCAGATGTGAAGCGACGCATCTTGGATACTCAATACTCTGTCGCATGAAGCAATGCGGGTCATCTACGAGTTGTGCTGAGGCAGTAGTCGCATCGGCAGCAACAGCCGGTTGCGTTGGATTGCGCACAGCGTTTTTAACGCTCGGGTGCAGTAAAGATGCGGCGACGAAGCAGGCTCAAATTGAAGAAGTAAAAAAGCGGGCAAAAAATCTTGTCAAATGTCCAGCAGAAGTTACTCGACTGTGCGGCTGTGGGGCTCTGCCTTGAGTCAGATATTTGAGCCTTTGTTGAACGCGGATGCCAACCTACTGGCAATGCTTACTGCAAAAATCTCCGACACGGATATTGAACGCTTTGGTAGGAACGGGGTTTTTGAATATTCGCACGTGATTGCCCCTAATAGGCTCCTTGAGCCGCTCAATACAAAACGATTTCCAACGGAGGACTATTATTCCTACCAGTTCGTAATTTCTGAGATCGGCTGGCTTGAGCGTCGAGAAATATACACACCTTGGTTTCATATTTATTTGGCCACTCTGTTCCTATATTGCGAGGCAATGGAAAACAAAATCGGAGACGACGTTGTGTACTATTTTGCAGTGTTGGATGAACTGCGAGCCATCAAATCTGAAGAATTAGCGGCGGCATTTGCAAATTTTCTTGAGTGGCTATACGTTTGCGCTAACTGGGAAGCCCCTCAATATAGAGCTTGGTCACTTGTTGCTTGGGCTGTCTGTAGAAGCATGTCCTCAACGATAGATGAACGAAAGTTTGCTGAAGTGCTTGAACTCCTCGCTACGCCCTCAATGAGAGCCTACCTTAAGGCGGGCGATTACCGGAGGGGCACCATAGCGGAGTGGATTTGTTTGGTAGACAAATTTCCGGAAGGGGCCGAAGCTAAACTAATCAAGACTTTTTTGTCATCTGTAAGCGAATGAACCCGATTTATTTGCAAGGTATTTATTGGATGGCTGTGACATTGAGCTTTTTCGGGTTGCAAGATTTTGCAGGAACGAGACTTGATCGGCTTCAGGGGCTCTATTTCGTGGCGGCAACCATCCCGAGCGCCATCGTATACCGCGTGAATTCTTATAACTTGCTCGAACACTGGCTAAGAATTCATAAAATTGATGCAAAGCCGTTACAGATTCGTTTGTTTGGGACAATTTCGCCAGTTTTTTTCTCCACTCTTTTTATGAGTGGCCGCCCAGAGTTTCGTAGCCTACGTAATCAGTTTGTGCTGGCAGTTGTTTTACTCGCACTCAGCATCGCGATACTGCAGCATCAATAGCAACAAGCGATAATAACGATAATGTGGTCAGACTCTGAGGTGTCCCGTCCAGTAAAAAGAGGCAGACTCCATTTAATTGCGGTATTGGGTCAGCTCTATCAATATCGCATTTCCCTAAGCCGGACAAACCGGATTGTCGTGCGGCAAACGCAAATCAGAGCTGCCAGCGTCCAATACTTTATAAATCAGGTCACCCTTGGCAGACGAAATTTCGGGGGAAGCTCACGTGAAGACGCTCGCCGTTATTGGGCTTCCAGCCAATCGCTCTACCTAAGCAGCAGCCGCTCCAGCACCACCACGAACACCAACAACCCGGCCACGCCGAGTGTTCCCACAATCACGCGTTTGGTGAGCGTTAGAAATTTTGGATTTCGCGTAAACAGGTAAGCCAACAACATCACCCCGATCACGAAGGCCGCGATAAGTAGGATTAAACGAAGGCCGATTAGCATGGTGTTGGCCTAGGCGAGTGCAAGTTGCATCGCGTCAAACGCCTGCGGTAGCGCGTCACGTTTATCAAAGCTCACCATTTCCCACGCGGTTTCGTCCGCCAGTAAGGCGCGTAGCAATTGGTTATTCATCGCGTGGCCCGATTTCACGCCGGTGAATTCGCCGATCAATGCGTACCCGAGCATGTAGAGATCGCCGACTGCATCGAGCGCTTTGTGTTTCACAAATTCGGCTTCATCGCGTAGCCCTTCGGGGTTTAGCACGTGAAAATCATCAATCACGATCACGTTATCGAGCGAGCCGCCGCGCCCGAGACCGGCTTGGCGCATGGCTTCTACCTCGTGCGTGAAGCCGAATGTGCGGGCCCGGGCGATGCCTTTGATGAAGGGGGTCTCGGCAAAATCAATCGTCACCGCATTTTCGCGATCATGAAAAACCGGGTGATCGAAGGCGATGCTGAAATTTATTTTGAAGCCATCAAACGGTGCGAGTCGCACGAGACGATCACCGTCGATTAGTTCGACGATTTTTTTGATGCGTAGATATTTTTTCGCGGGTGCTTGTTCTTCAATCCCGGCCGCTTGCATTAAAAATACAAACGGTGCTGCGCTGCCGTCCATGATGGGGACTTCGATTGCGTTGATGTCAACGTAAGCGTTATCAATCCCTAGGCCGGAAAAGGCGGACATCAAGTGCTCGACGGTTGCGACGTTAGCACCCGTCTTTTCGTCGTGGATGCGGGTGGACATGCGCGTGTCGTTCACGTTCAGCGCGTGCGCTTTCACGGTGGGGGCACCCGGTAAATCGGTGCGGCAAAAAACAATGCCGGTATCGGGGGCAGCCGGGCGGATCTGCATCTCGACGCGGTGGCCGAGGTGTACGCCAACGCCATTGGCGCGGACTTTGTTTTTGAGGGTGCGCTGCTTAATCATGCGAGGTTGGTTTCCGATTGTTGCGTGTGGTTTAAACTGTATTTTATTACAGCGAGCTTGGGTGCGGGTGGGTTTGATGTCGGTTAGTGCGCTATTGGTGGATTTTAATTCTTACTTTGCCTCGTGCGAGCAACAGGCGCGGCCCGAGCTGCGCGGCCGCCCGGTGGGCGTGGTGCCGATGCTGGCGGACACCACGTGCCTGATTGCGGCGAGTGTGGAAGCGAAAAAATTCGGCGTGAAAACACTCACCATGGTGAGTGAGGCCAAACAAAAGATCCCGGATATTGTGCTGATCGTGGCGCGGCATGATTTGTATATTGATTTTCACCATAAGGCGGTGGCGGCGGTAGATGAAATCGCCCCGGTGCGCCGGGTGCTCTCGATTGATGAAATGGTCTGTGATCTACCTGCTGGCTACAAAACAGTTGACCGGGCTCGTGAGCTTTCGTTCGCGATTAAGCGTCACCTGGCGCAAAAAGTGGGCGAGTATCTGAAAGTGTCGATTGGCATTGCGCCCAATTTATTTTTAGCCAAGCTTGCTTCCGACATGCAAAAACCCGATGGTCTCGTGGTGCTGGAGGAGCATGACGTGCCGGCAAAAATCGCCCACTTGCCACTACGTGCGCTCAATGGCGTGGGTAAAAATATGGAAACGCGTCTCCAGAAGCATGGCGTACACACCATTGCAGACTTGTATTCTCAAACACCCGATCAGCTCCACACCATCTGGGGTGGGGTTGGTGGTCTGCGGTTTTACAAAAAACTGCGTGGTGAGGAGGTGGAAGAAACCCACAACGAGATGGGCTCGATCAGCCACTCGCATGTGCTGCCGCCTGCTCTGCGCGATGGCGAAAACGCACTCGCCGTGCTGAACCGCCTCACACAAAAAGCGGCAATGCGCTTACGCAAAGCCTGCCACACCACGGCACACATCGGTATCAAGGTGAAATTTCTCAATGCGCCGACGTGGGAAGCCGGTGCGCGTGTACAGGCAACACAGGATACGCTCACGCTTATCCACACGATCTCGACGCTCTGGGAGAAATTTCCGGTACGAAGGCGCGCAACCCCGCTGCAGGTGGCCATCGTATTCGGTGAGCTTGTACCGGAAGGCGCTGCGAGTGGCGCGCTATTTGGCGAAGATGTGGGGAAAAAACGACTCAATGATGCCATTGATGCGCTCAACACACGATTCGGCAAACATGCGGCATACTTCGGCGGCGCGCATCGGGCAATCGACCACGGTAAGCTTGCCATTGCGTTCAACCATATTCCCGACGTGGATACCGAAAGCTAACCCATGCGGTCTGCCGCAACCTTTAAAGAAAATGTGGTCATCATCACGGGCGCCTCGACTGGCATCGGTGAGGAACTCGCCTATCAGCTCGCCACACAAGGTGCTTGGCTGGTTCTCTCGGCGCGGCGCACGAACGAACTACAACGCGTGGCTGAGCGGGTGCGTACTCTTGGTGGCAAGGCGCTCGTCGTCACATGCGATGTCGCAAAGCAGGCTGACTGCGGTACTTTGATCTCGACCGCCATCACGCACTATGGCCGTATTGATACGCTGGTGCTGAATGCAGGCGTAACCATGTGGGCAAATTTTGGCGATGTTGTTGACCCAGACATCTTGAACAACATCATGCAGGTGAACTACATGGGCGCTGTGTACTGCACACATTTTGCATTACCGCATCTGAACACGTCGCGCGGACGCATTGTTGGTATGGCCAGTCTTGCCGGCATGGTCGGCGTGCCAACGCGTACGGGCTACGCAGCGAGCAAGCACGCCATGCGTGGCTTTTTTGATTCATTGCGTGTCGAGCTGGAGGAGACCGGGGTCACGGTAACGATGATTTACCCCGGCTTCGTCGCGACCGGCAGTCGCGAAAATGCCACCGGCCCCGATGGCCGCCCGGTGCTGCTCGATCCGCTCAACGACACACAAGCGATGTCAGTACAAGCCTGCGTGGACGCAACCGTCCGCGCGATGACCGCGCGCAAACGTGAAGAAGTGATGACGGCAAAAGCCAAATTTGGCCAATGGTTACGATTAATTGCCCCTAAAATCGTTGATGGCATGGCACGCCGTGCGGTCAATCGTACTCAAAAAAAAATGGATGAAATTACAAAATGAAAGCTGCCTACATTACGCAATATGGTCAACACCAATCGCTTGAGATCGGCGATCGCCCGATGCCCGCGATAGGCCCGCGCGATCTGCTGGTCGCCGTCAAGGCCGCCGGCGTTAACCCGCTCGATTACAAGATTCGCGATGGGCACTTAAAACGTGTGGTGGATTACCCGATGCCGCAAATACTGGGGCAGGATGTATCGGGCACCGTCACCGCCGTGGGCGATAAAGTCACGCGATTTAAGGTGGGGGATGCGATTTTCGCGCGCCTTGATCGCAGCCGCATCGGCACCTTTGCCGAATTCGCCGCCGTGCGCGAGGCTGACGCTGCAATTAAACCCGCCAATGTCTCGCACGAGGAAGCCGCCTCGCTGCCACTGGTGGGGCTCACCGCATGGCAGGCGTTGGGTGGCCTTGCTGGATTAAAGACAGGCCAGCGCGCCTTAATCCACGCGGGTTCTGGCGGGGTTGGCACATTCGCCGTTCAGCTTGCCAAGTACTTTGGCGCGGAGGTTTTTGCAACCACAAGTGCGCGCAACGCGAGCCTCGTCAAGCGCTTGGGTGCGGACACGGTGATCGACTATCAGAGCCAGCGATTTGAAGAGCACTGCCAAGACCTCGATGTTGTACTCGACATGCACGGTGGCGATACGCTATTGCGATCCATCCCGCTCGTGAAGCGCAGCGGCCATGCCATCACTATCGGCGGCATGCCCACCGCAGCGGTCATGGAGGAGCTAGGCCAGCCGGTGTTCGTGCGCTGGTACGCTGCATTCGCTAATCGCCATGCGAGTGCGCTCGCTAAAAAGCACGGCGTTAATTTTAGCTACCTCGCCATGGCAGCGTCCGGTGTGCAGCTTGGCGCGATTGCGAAATTAGTCGAGAGTAAGACGATTCTTCCCGTGATCGACAAGGTGTTCTCGCTCGATCAGGCGCGCGATGCGCTCGCGTATGTGGAAGCGGGACATGCAGCGGGGAAGGTTGTGATTTCTGTTTCGTAATCGGCTGGGAAGGCAATAGGGGCGCGG
>JAYVGG010000341.1:0-2179 GCA_043772475.1 Burkholderiales bacterium | reverse complement strand
ACGCGCGTTTCGGCGCGCGTGCCGTCGCGCGGTGAGGGCAGTGGATTGGCTGGTTTCATCGGTACACCACCACCGGCAGCGTCGTATGCGTCAATACTTTTTGTGTTTCGCTACCGAGTAAAAAGCCCGTCAGCCCGCGCCGGCCGTGGGAAGCCATAAAAATGGCATCGCACTTTTCGCGCTCAGCCGCTTGCACGATCGCTTGGAAGGGATGCCAATCGTGATGCGAGCGCACCTCGCACGGCACGCCCGCTGCGCGCGCGATGTCCTTGGCGCGCGCTAACCGTGCGTCGCTTTCAAGCCTCATGCCTGCCTCGTACATGCCACGCGTATCGCCCGCAAAACCGCTCAAGGGTGAATTGGGGAACGGTAGCGTGACTGTCACTACGGTCGCTCGCGCGCCGGTTTCTTTGCAAAATTGAATGCCCGCGTGAACAGCGGCCTCGGCAAGCGCCGAGCCATCGGTGGGGATGAGGATGTGCTTAAACATGGTTGTCTCCGGTTTGAAATGAAATTTTTTGCGCGGTGTTTTCTCAATACTTGGCTTTGATTTTGTTCATCTCCTCTTTGGTAATGGCAGGCACTTTGCCGCGTGCCTCCCAGCGCTTTGGGTTCCACGCATCCACGCCAACCCAGGCTTTAAAGAGCTGTAAGTTTTTCTGCCGCTCGGCCTCGTTCACGCCGAGGTTTTGGTACATATTCCCCGGCTTAGCGTCGCTTGAAGTCTTGCCATCATCGAGCCGCCGCATGAGCGCACCGGTTTCCGGCCAGCCAACATAAAAGAGGAGATCAGCGTAGGTATTCATGCGCGGCCCAAGTTGGCGCGCCTCAAATTTTTTCTTGTCCGCCTCAAATTCACCGAGGGTAGGTGCATCCGCGCCATGGCAGGCCGCACACTTTTGCTTCCACAGCGGGGCGATGTCGGTTCGGTAGGTCACGTCTTGGGCATGGCTCGCGAAAGAAATCGTTGCGACTAAGCCCGTAAGAATCAAGTTTTTCAGCATGGTGTGTCTCCCGAATAAGCGTGGGTAATGCACACCACTGAATCTACGCAAGTGCGAAATGTACCGTTTGATCCATATCAAACGATGTTGGTTTTTGTTTTAGGGTGGGCTCATGCACGACCAGCACAAGTTCACGATCCGCGTGCGCGGTGTAAGCCCAAGTCTCAACGCCATATCCGCTACGCAGCGCGCACGTGGGTGTTCAAATTATTTCCATCGCATATTTGCGGTGAAAGTCCAATAACCGCCCGTCGTTTAGAGGCGTTGTATGATTGATTTCAAGTGCTACCAAAAAACGCGGCGACGCGATTTTGAATGAGGAAATTATCGAAGTGCTCAACAAATGAAATGGTCGATGAATTTCTGTGTGTAACTTCTTCTATGTTCATATAAAAATGGAATCGCCCCGCTGGGTGCTGCTGCGCGTGTCGCGCAAGTTCAGCTTGATCCAATAGCCACACCCGATTGGTCGAAATATCGGCGAATGCAAATAACTGCGCGGGTGAATCGTCAGCGATCCACCAATCTAGCGATGGCCGCCCCTTTCCGCCGCCCGGCTTTGGCTTGAGATTTGTCTTTACTTGAATCGTGTAAGCCGTTGCCCTCAAGTGCGAATACGCCACAAGATCAATGCCACTATCCGTGGTGAGATGCGCGGAATCTATGCCTTGGCGCAACAATTCATATTGGACAAGCAACTCACCGAGTTTGCCGATTTGCTGTGTTGAAAGTTTTTTGGTTGCGGGCATGAGTTTTTTCTGACTTGAAATTACTACCTAAAGATCGCTTTGTCGCGTTTACATCAACCCCAACTCCCTCCGCGCCTTCTTCGTCAACTTCATCCCAACCAATTCATACGCGCGCTTTATCAACGCCTTCATTTCCGCATCCGACACTTTCGATAAATCTTTCACCTGCACCCATTTCACCCGTGCAAGGTAGGGTGCTGGGATGATGCCTTCGCGGTCGGTGAGTTCGAGGAAACGCTCGTCTTCTACTTTGAAGCAGACATAGGCACCTTGCGTTTCATGCTCACATGCGAGGCAGTACATTTTTCCGCCAATCGAGTACACGTGATCGATGCTCCACTTGATGTCGGCGGTGGTGCCGGGGAGGGCGAGGCAGTATTTCTTAATGGCGGTGAGGTTCATGAGGTAGAAAAATCCCTATGCATG
>JAYVGG010000340.1:0-12615 GCA_043772475.1 Burkholderiales bacterium | reverse complement strand
GCGGTGAGGGCTTTGAGTTTGGTGTCGAATTCGCGGATTTTTTGCTCCAGCGGTTTTTTCGCGTTGGCGATTTTTTGGCGGGCATCGGCGGCGATTTTCTTTTGCTCTTTGCGATCAAGCTCTGCCCCAAACGCCAATACTGGCGCGGCTTTTGGGGCTTTCGCCACAATCACAGCCTGCGGTTTTTCAGCTTGGCTTTGGCTCTTTTTGAGTGCAGACGCGTGCTTCATCGCCCACACTTTGTAGTCGTCCAAATCGCCATCGAACTCTTTGACCGCGCCATCGGCGACGAGCCACAGTTGGTCGGTCGTCGCTTTCAATAAATGCCGGTCGTGCGCGACCACAACGAGCGTGCCCTCAAACTCTTGCAACGCTTCGGCAAGCGCTTCGCGCATGTCGATATCAAGGTGGTTGGTGGGCTCATCGAGCAAAAGCAGATTCGGCTTTTGCCAGACGATGAGGGCGAGTGCCAGGCGCGCTTTTTCGCCGCCAGAGAACGGGCCGACCGGCTCTTCCGCACGACCCCCGCGAAAATCGAAACCACCTAAAAAATTGCGTAGCTCTTGCTCGCGCGTGACGGGGTCTAGGCGCTTCATGTGTTGAATCGCGGATTCGTCACTCCGCAATTGCTCGATCTGGTGCTGCGCGAAGTAGCCGATGCGTAAGCCTTGGCCTTCGTAGCGGCCGCCTTTTTTCTGCGCGAGGGTTCCCGCGAGTGTTTTCACGAGTGTCGATTTACCGGCACCGTTTGGCCCCAGTAGGCCAATTTTGTCGCCGTAAAACAAACGCCACTCCACATTCACCAGCACGTCGCGTGTGTCGTAGCCGAGTGTGGCCTCCTTCAAATGCAAGAGCTGGCGCGGGCTTGCGTCTGGTTTACGAAAGGCAAAATTAAACGGAGAGTCGACGTGTGCTGCGCCGATGAGCTCCATGCGCTCGAGCGTTTTGATGCGCGATTGTGCTTGCTTAGCCTTCGTTGCCTTGGCGCGAAAACGCTCGATAAAACTTTTTAGGTGCTCCACATGGCGCTGCTGCTTCACGTGCTGCGATTGCTGGTTGGCCAACTGCATCGCGCGCGTGCGCTCAAAAGTCGAGTAGTTGCCGGTGTATTCGTTGAGCTTCAAGTTCTCCACGTGGACGATTTTATTCACCACCGCATCAAGAAAATCGCGATCATGGGTGATGAGAAAAAGAGTCCCCTTGTAGCCCGCGAGCCAGTCTTCGAGCCACATCACGGCATCGAGATCGAGGTGGTTGGTGGGCTCATCGAGCAGCAGTAAATCGGAGCGACACATCAGCGCCTGCGCGAGGTTTAAGCGCATCCGCCAGCCGCCGGAAAAAGTCGAGACCGCGTGCGATTGCTTTTCTTCATCAAAGCCAAGCCCGCTCAGGAGGGATGCCGCACGCGAGGGTGCGGCATAACCGCCAATCTCTTCAAAGCGCGTGTGCAATTCGCCTAAGTGCGCGGCCTGGCGCTCGTGCTCGGATTCGTCGTGCCAGGTGGCGGCGTTGGCGGCTTCGAGCTCGGCTTCGAGCTTGCGTAATTCACGATCACCATCGAGCGTGTAATCGAGCGCCGAAAGCGCGCTCTGCGGCGTGTGCTGCATCACGTGCGCGATCACCCACGAGGGCGGCATGTCGAGGCTACCGGCATCCTGATGAATGTCGCCGCGCATGAGCGCGAAAAGGGTCGTTTTGCCGATGCCGTTGGCACCCACGAGGCCAACTTTGTGGCCGGGAAACAGCGTGAGATTGGCTTCGTCGAAAAGCTTTTTGATGCCGCGTGCGACGGTGATATTGGTGAAACGAATCATTGGGACACTAACTTAATTAAAGGTCGTACTCATAATCGATGGACAGCGGGGCATGATCTGAAAACCGCTCGTCCTTGTAGATGCGCGCATATTCCGCGCAGGCGGCGATGCCGGGTGTGGCGATATGGTAATCAATGCGCCAGCCGACGTTTTTTTCCCACGCGGCCCCACGATTAGACCACCAGGTGTATTGATCGGGCAGCGGGATTAAGCGGCGGAATACATCCACATAGCCCACGTTATCAAACAAACTCGTGAGCCAGTCTCGTTCTTCGGGCAGAAAGCCGGAATTCTTTTTGTTGCCCTTCCAGTTTTTGAGATCAATTTCTTTATGCGCGATATTCCAGTCGCCCACGATCACGTATTCGCGCCCGCTCGCAAAGCGCTCTTTGAGGTACGGCATGAACGCCGCAAGAAAGCGAAATTTTTTCGCCTGCGACTCTTCGGAAGCCGAGCCCGATGGCAAGTAGAGCGACACTACCGAGAGATTACCAAACTGCGCTTCGATATAGCGGCCTTCCGCGTCTATCCAAGGAATGCCGATACCGATGATGACGCGATCAGGCTCGCGTTTACACAGCAGCGCCACACCTGCATAGCCCTTTTTTTCAGCCGGATGATAGAACGCATGGTATTTTTTCCACGTCCGCACTTCTTCGGGGATGTCGCTTTCTTGCGCCTTAATTTCTTGCAGGCACACCACATCCGGCTTTTGGCGTTTTAGCCACGTCACCATGCCTTTGGTGGTGGCCGAGCGGATGCCGTTGCAATTGAGGGAAATAATTCGCATGATTGTGAGATTGCCGCGTTGATTTGAAGGCGAAAAACAGCGATTATGCGGGATTCACGCTAAGAAGCCCCAACACCATGAACCAAGCGCCAGATTTCCGCCACGCTTTTATCGAGTTTGCGATTCAACGCGGCGCACTACTTTTTGGCGATTTTCAGACCAAAGCAGGCCGAAACTCCCCGTATTTCTTCAATTCTGGGCTTTTTAACGATGGCGAGTCGCTTAATAAGCTCGCCTCGTTTTATGCCGATGCCGCTCTCGCCTCGGGCGTGAAATTCGACATGATTTTCGGCCCCGCCTACAAAGGCATCACCTTAGCGGCCGGGCTCGCGATGGCGTTAGCGCAACGCGGCCAAAATTTCCCCTACGCGTTTAACCGCAAAGAAGCTAAGGATCACGGTGAGGGTGGCTTGACCGTTGGCGCTAAGTTGGCCGGTCGCGTTCTCATCATTGACGACGTGATTTCAGCAGGAACGTCCGCGCGCGAATCGGTGTCGATCATCCGTGGAGCCGGTGCCGAACCAGCCGGTATGATAATCTCGGTTGATCGCCAAGAGCGGGGGCAGAGGTCTTTGTCTGCCGCCGAGGAAGTCAGCCAAAGCGAAGGCATCCCCGTTATTGCCGTAGCAAGCTTAGCAAATATCGTCGAATACCTTGCAAAGCGAGGCGGGGAAAGCGATAAAATTGCTAAGATAGAGGCTTACCGGGCGCAGTACGGTGCCACCTAGCAATCGACTAACATTTAGACTTAATGAAACCAGCTCAACTTACTTACGTATTCGCGATGCTCGCAGCCGGATTTATCTCGGCCACACCAGCTCACGCCGCGTTTAAGTGTGTAGACGATAAAGGTATCACCTACTACGGCGACACCATGCCGGCGGCGTGCGCGAAAAAAGCGGTAACGGAGTATTCCCGCGCGGGTGGCGTGGTGCGAAAAATTGACGCGCCGCTGACACCGGAGCAGATCAAAGTCCGTGACGAAGAACGTGAAAAGCAGCGCGTAATCGAGCTGAAAATCGACGAGCAACGCACGCGCGACTTAGCTTTAATGGCCACGTTTGGCAAAGAGAGCGATTTTGATACCGCGAAAGCGCGTGACGTAAAAAGCTTTGACGAGCGCAAGGTGGCTCTCGCGGCGCGCATGGAAACGCTCGCTAAGCAGCTCGCCAAATTTAATGAAGATGCCGAGTTCTACCAAGCCGGTGCGAGTAAGTCTGCCAAAGCGCGCGAAGTACCTGCGCGCCTCACCGCCGACATCGCGCGCGTGAAGGCGGAGCAGACGACGGTGACGGCGCTCATCAAACGCACAGAAGCTGAAAAACTTGAAAATGCGGCAAGGTATGAGATGGATCGAGAGCGCTGGAAGCGCCTCAAGGGTGGCATGAAAGCGGGCACGCTCGATAGCGCGACCCCGCCGCCCGCCGCACCCACCTCAGCCTTACCACCGAGCAAAAAAACCAACGTGGCGAAGAAATAGCGTCGGCCACGCGCGGCGATTAACCGAGATCAGCCGCCAAGCTTTTCGCGCAGTACCGCGTTCACCTGCGCCGGATTCGCCCGCCCCTTCGAGGCTTTCATCACTTGGCCTATCAGCGCCTGCAACGCTTTTTCTTTACCAGCACGGAATTCTTCGACCGATTTTTGATTCGCCGCCAACACCTCATCGACGATGGCGCTGATTGCACCTGTGTCAGAGACCTGCGTTAAGCCACGTGCAGCAATGACGGCATCTGCCGTTCGCGCCTCACCCCGCCAGAGCGCATCAAATACTTCCTTGCCGATCTTGCCTGAAATGGTGCCGTCGGCCACCCGAGCCACTAACCCACCCAGCATTGCAGCACTTACGGGCGAATGAGAAATAGTTTTTTCTTCCCGGTTTAAGCGCGCCGCCACCTCGCCCGTGAGCCAGTTCGCACAGAGCTTCGCGTGCCCACCTGCGGCCGCCACGAGCGCTTCAAAGTAAGTCGCGATCTCGCGTGAGGCTGTCACCTGCGCGGCGTCATACTGCGTGAGCGCGTGCGTGGCGAGTAAGCGCCCGCGCATGGCTGTGGGCAGCTCTGGCATAGCGGCGCGAATTTCATCTATCCAAGCAGGCGAAATAACCAGCGGCAATAAATCCGGGTCGGGGAAATACCGGTAATCCATCGCGTCTTCTTTGCTTCGCATCGCTCTAGTTTCATCGCGGTCTGCGTCGTAAAGCCGGGTCTCTTGCACCACCTTGCCGCCGTCTTCGATCAGCTCGACTTGCCGGCGAATCTCGTACTGAATCGCGCGCTCTAAAAACCGAAACGAGTTCACGTTTTTAACTTCGCAGCGCGTGCCGAGTGGCGCGCCGGGGCGGCGTACCGATACGTTCGCATCGCAGCGAAACGAGCCCTCTTGCATATTGCCGTCGCAAATACCGATCCACGTCACGATGCCGTGCAGCGCGCGCGCGTACGCCACGGCTTCCTCGGCCGAATACATGCAAGGCTCGGTGACAATCTCAAGTAACGGTGTGCCCGCCCGGTTCAAATCAATGCCCGAAACACCGGCCGTATCCAAACCCTCATGCAATGATTTACCCGCATCTTCTTCCAGATGCGCGCGTGTGAGCTGCACGATTTTGGTCGTTTCACCGAGCGCAATCGCCACCTCGCCGCCAATCACAACCGGCAATTCAAACTGGCTAATCTGGTAGCCCTTGGGGAGATCGGGGTAAAAATAATTTTTACGCGCAAATACCGAGCGCGGCGCAATCGTCGCATTCACGCTCAAACCAAAGCGAATCGCACATGCCACCGCCTCACGGTTTAGCACCGGCAAGCTGCCGGGGAGTGCTAGATCGACTGCGTTCGCTTGCGTGTTGGGGGCGGCACCAAAGGCGATGGACGAGCCCGAAAAAATTTTGGTCGCGGTCGCAAGCTGCGTGTGGGTTTCGAGGCCGATCACAACCTCCCAGCCTGCTGGAATGCCGGTACTCATAGGGCACCTTTCGGTTGCCGCGTATGCCAATCGGTGGCTAACTGATACTGGTGTGCAATGGCCAGCATCCGCCCTTCATCAAAATAATTGCCGATGATTTGTAAGCCCACCGGCATCGTATTTGCGCCAAACCCACACGGCACCGATAGGCCGGGAAGCCCCGCCAGGCTTACGCCTAGGGTAAAAATATCTTCTAAATACATGGCTACCGGGTCGGCATTTTTTTCGCCGATTTTCCATGCGGTGGTGGGAGCCACGGGGCCCATGATGACATCGCAGTGCGCGAGGGCCGCTTGAAAATCTTCGGCGATCAAGCGCCGCACGCGCTGTGCTTGTAGATAGTAGGCATCGAAGTAGCCGTGCGAGAGCACGAAGGTGCCGGTGAGAATGCGGCGCTTCACCTCAAGCCCGAAACCCTCCGCGCGCGAGCGGCTAATCATGTCGGCTAAATCGGTGTAGTGTGGCGCGCGGTGGCCGTAGCGCACACCATCGAATCGCGATAAATTGCTTGAAGCCTCGGCGGGCGCGATCACGTAATACGCCGGGATCGAGAGGGCGGTGCGCGGGAGCGAAATCGGCACGCGAACTGCGCCTAATTTTTCGAGCGCTTGCAACGCAGATTCAATCGCGGCACCCACATCGGTAGCAAGCCCTTCGCCAAAAAATTCTTTCGGGATACCGATTTTGAGGCCTTGCAATGGGCGCGTACTCGAACCCGTAAATGCCTCGGAAAAGCGCGCCAGTATTGGGGTTTGAGGATTTTGATCACTCGTAGAATCACGCGTGTCAAAGCCCGCCATGGCCTCCAACACCTGCGCGCAATCGAAGGCGCTCGGCGCCATCGGCCCGCCTTGATCGAGGCTCGACGCAAAGGCAATCATGCCGTAGCGCGAGACCCGCCCGTAGGTGGGCTTGATCGCGGTGATGCCGCACATGGCGGCGGGCTGGCGTAGCGAGCCGCCGGTGTCGGTGCCCGTCGCGGCGGGTGTTAAGCCTGCCGCCACCGCCGCCGCCGAGCCACCCGAGGAGCCGCCGGGTATGCGGGTTAAATCCCACGGGTTTTTGACTGCGCCAAACGCCGAATTTTCGTTCGACGAGCCCATCGCGAATTCATCGCAATTAAGCTTACCGAGCGATACCATGCCGGCCGCACGTAGTTTCTCAACCACGGTGGCATCAAAGGGGGAAACGTAGTCAGAGAGCATGGTCGAGCCCGCTGTCGTTTTCCAGCCCTTGGTGACGAAAATATCTTTGTGGGCAATCGGGATGCCGGTGAGGGCCGAAGCGTCACCAGCGGCCAAACGCATATCAGCCGCCCGCGCCTCGGCGAGCGTTGCCTCACGATCTACCGCCAAAAACGCGTTCAAATCGCGCGTGGCCTCAATGCGGGCAAGGCAATCGGTCGCGAGCTCAACTGCCGAGATTTTTTTCGCGCGCAATTGCGCGCCAAGTGTCGCGATAGATTCCATGACTTACTCGATCACTTTCGGCACCAAAAAGAGCCCGTTTTCGCTCGCGGGCGCGTTCGCCATGTTGGCTTCACGCTGATTGGTTTCGGTGGGCGTGTCGTCGCGCAGGCGCTGCGTCATCGGTCGGATCACGTCGAGCGGGTGTGAAAGTGGCGCGACACCCTTGGTATCGACAGCCTGCAACGCATCAATCAAACTAAAAATGCCGCCAAGTTGGGCGCGAAACTGGTCGACTTCGGGCGCCTCAACATGCAGCCTAGAAAGCTTGGCTAAGCGGTGTACTTCAACGGACGAAAATTCCATGATGGCGGGTGCCGTGCAGGTGGGTTTTGTGAACAGAGATTTCGCTGGGGAAAAGCCTTGAAAAGGCGGGGGAAAAAGGCGTGCTTTGCCATGCAAAATTAGGTGGTCTAGGGTATCATAGGATGTTTACCAAATCACATGAAACACCCCGCCACGCTTGGATTTTGCTTATAGCCGTGTGCCCGATGTTTTATGCCCCACATTCACGCTTTGTTTGCGTTCTGTAGTTGAGTCATCCTCGGTCACGCAAACAAGCGAAGGTGCAAGTTCGGAAAGATTCCATGATTCCATTTTTCTCAAAATATTTTTCCTCTGATATTGCCATCGACCTTGGCACCGCCAATACGCTGATTTATTTGCGCGGCAAAGGGATTGTGCTCGATGAGCCCTCGGTGGTCGCGATTCGCCAAGAGTCGGGCCCTAACAGCAAAAAAACCATTCAGGCGGTGGGTACGGCGGCCAAGATGATGCTCGGTCGCACGCCGGGCAATATCACCGCGATTCGCCCCATGAAAGACGGCGTGATTGCCGACTTTCACACCACCGAGCACATGCTCAAGTTTTTTATCAAAAAAGTACACGACGCGAAATGGTACATCCCAAGCCCGCGCATCGTGATCTGCGTGCCGTGCGGCTCCACGCAAGTTGAGCGCCGCGCGATTCGTGAATCTGCCGTTGCCGCCGGTGCCTCGCAAGTATTTTTGATCGAAGAGCCGATGGCAGCCGCCATTGGCGCGGGCTTGCCGATTGCCGAGCCCACCGGCTCGATGGTGGTCGATATTGGGGGCGGCACGACCGAGGTGGGGGTTATCTCGCTCGGCGGTATTGTGTACTCGGCCTCTGTGCGGGTGGGGGGTGATAAATTCGATGAGGCCATCATCAATTACATCCGTCGCAATTACGGCATGTTGATCGGTGAAGCCACCGCGGAAATGATTAAGAAAAATATCGGCTCGGCCTTCCCCGGCTCCGAAGTCCGCGAGATGGAAGTCAAAGGCCGCAATCTCGCCGAAGGTATTCCACGCTCATTCACGATTTCGTCAAACGAAATTTTAGAAGCGTTGACCGACCCACTGAATTCAATCGTCTCGGCGGTGAAATCAGCACTCGAACAAACGCCGCCCGAGCTCGGTGCCGACATCGCCGAAAAAGGCATGGTACTCACCGGCGGTGGCGCGCTACTGCGCGATATTGATCGCTTGCTGGTCGAGGAGACTGGCCTGCCGGTGATTGTGGCCGACGACCCGCTCACCTGCGTGGTACGTGGCTCGGGCCGCGCGCTTGAGGAGATGGATAAGCTCGCTTCGGTCTTCACCAACGAGCTATGAAATTTCGCGTTCGTGGTGACTCACACGAACGCCTGCAGATGATTTCGCGATTGCGGGTGGGCGGCGTTGAATACGGTGGCACACCGCGCTGCAAGGTCGGCACGCGATGAGCAATTACCAAAACGCCTTCTTTAATCGCGGCCCTAGCCCGCTCGCGCGCTTCACTTTTTTTGCTCTCTTAGCCGTTGCGGTGATGATTGCGGACCATCGCTTTCAGGCGCTCGGTGCGGTCAGATTTGTGGTGACCGCCGTGCTCACGCCGATTGAGCAATTGCTGGCGCTGCCGGGCAGCACGGCACGAAGACTCGATAAATATTTTGGCGATCAACACGATCTGGTTAACGAAAATTTATCGCTGCGTAAGCAAATCGTGGGGTTGACCGCGAGTGGTCAACAGAGCGCTTTGGTGCTGGCTGAGCGCACGCAGCTCGATGCGTTAAGCGTCGCCGCAGCAAGGCTCGCCGCAACGGGCGAAATCGCCGAAATCGTGCGCGACGCGCGCAACCCGTTCGCCCGCAAGGTGATTGTCAATAAAGGCCGCTCGCATGGCATTCTCGCGGGGCAGCCGGTGATTGACGGCAATGGCGTGGTGGGCCAAATCACGGCCGTTGGGCTTACCTCGGCTGAGGTCACGCTCTCGACCGAAAAAGATCAAGCGGCACCGGTGATGGTGTTGCGTAACGGCTATCGCGCGATGGCGATTGGCACGGGTAGTGCTGGCTTGATTGACGTGCCCTACATCCCCATCGGCGCCGACGTACAGGTGGGCGATGCGCTGGTCACATCCGGCATCGATGGCACCTATCCGGCCGGGCTTGCGGTCGCGAAAATTTTATCGGTGGATCGCAACCCCGCCTTTCCGTTCGCCAAAATTAGCGCTGAGCCGACCGCCGGGGTCGATCGTCATCGCTTCGTAAACATCCTCACGCAGGGCGTGCCGCATGATTACCCGCGCCCCGATATCGAAGCACCGCCCCCGCTGGACATCAAAAAGCGCGGCGGCCCGCGCAAGGCCTTGTAGCCATGGATCTCTCCCCCGCCTCGCGCGACCCGATGCGGCCACCGGCTTCGCTGGCGCTCTTGCTGGGCTCCTTCGTGGTTGCGTTTCTCATCAATCTTCTCCCTTGGAGCGGTACCTGGTTATTGGTGCGCCCGGATATTGTCCTCTTGGTCCTCTTGTACTGGGCCGTCCACGAGCCGCACGCGATTGGTCAAGGCTGGGGCTTTGCGCTGGGCTTACTGATGGACGTGGCCGATAGCGTGCTGCTGGGTCAGCACGCGTTTGTTTATGCGGCCGCGATTTTCTTGGTCCAGCTCTTGCGGTTTCGCATGTTGCAGATGAACGTGTTTGAGCGCGCCTTGCATGCGCTGGCGATACTCGTCGTCGCACAGGTGATTAGCCTTGCGCTCAACGCATCGTTAGGTCGTCCCTTCACCGGCTGGCTGGTATTCATTGCGCCGCTCTTCACGGCGATTCTGTGGCCGGCGGTCGATAAGCTCGCGCGCTCCACGGCGCTTAACCGGCGCTCCGGCCGGATCATCTCGTAGCGCCATGGCCGGCACAGCGATCAGAAATCGCGACGCGGAAATCAGCGTATTCCGTGGGCGGGCTATTTTTGCCGGATTTTGCATGTTCTTAGCGTTCGCCACACTCGCCGCACGCATGATTTATTTGCAAGTGATTAAGCGCGAACACTTCCACACCCTCGCCGAGTCCAATCGCATCTCGGTGGTGCCGGTGCCACCCAATCGCGGCCTCATCCTAGATCGCAATGGCGAAGTGCTCGTCGCTAACTATTCCGCCTACACGCTCGAAGTCACGCCTGCGCTGGTGCGAAATCTCGATGCCGCGTTTGACAACGTGAGTAGCGTCGTCGAGATTCATGCGCGCGACCGGCGACGCTTTAAGCGCCTCCTTGAGGAAACCAAAAATTTTGAGTCGCTACCGATTCGCACCCGCTTGACCGAAACCGAGGTCGCGAAATTTGCCGCCAATCGCTACCGCTTTCCGGGCTTTGAGATTCGCGCGCGCCCGTTTCGCAATTACCCGTTAGGCGAAATCGCCTCGCACGCGCTGGGGCATATTGGGCGCATTACCGATGCTGATTTAAGCCGCATCGAAAAGGCCGATCTCGCCACCAACTACAAGGGCACCGATCACATCGGCAAGCTCGGCATCGAAGGTAGTTACGAGAAAGAACTGCACGGCACGACCGGGGCCGAGCAGGTCGAAATCGACGCGGCCGGGCGCGCTATTCGCTCGCTCGCGCGCACGCCACCCGTGGCCGGCAACAATCTACGACTCACGCTCGATATCAAGCTACAAAAAGTAGCCGAAGAAGCGTTCGGCGAATTTCGTGGCGCGCTCGTGGCGATGGACCCGAATAACGGCGAGGTGCTGGCCTTGGTCTCGAAGCCTGGGTTTGACCCGAATTTATTTGTCGATGGGATTGATCCGCAAAGCTGGGATCAGCTTAATAACTCCCCCGATAAACCGCTCAACAATCGCGCCCTCAAAGGCCAGTACAGCCCCGGCTCTACGATTAAGCCCTTCATGGCGTTGGCGGCGCTTGAGACCGGCACACGCACGGGTGGTTTTGCCATTTCTGATGTGGGCCACTGGAGCTTTCCGGGGCAAAAGCACCGCTATCGTGACTGGAAAGCAGGCGGGCATGGGATGGTGAATTTGCAGAAGGCGATCACGGTTTCTTGCGACACCTATTTTTACGGCCTCGGCAACGATCTCGGTATCGACAAGATCCACGATTTCATGACCCCGTTTGGCTTTGGTGCCAAAACCAATATCGACATCGACGGCGAAATGCCCGGCCTCATGCCCTCACAGGCGTGGAAGCAAAACCGACTCAAGCAAAAATGGTTTGCCGGCGATACGATTTCGATTTCGATTGGGCAGGGCTACTGGCTGTCCACGCCGCTGCAATTGGCCACCGCCGTCTCCATTCTCGCCAATGGCGGCACGCAGGTTACGCCGCATCTATTGCGCGAAGTCATTGATGCCACCACAGGTGAAAAGCGCGGCTACCAAGCACCGCCGCGCGCGAGCGTTGCGATGGATCCAGCCAACCTCGCCTTGGTGCGCGAAGGCATGAACGACGTGATGCGCGCCGGGGGCACCGCCTACCTATCGGCCCAGGGTGCGCCGTACCAAATCGCCGGAAAGACCGGCACCGTGCAGCTCGTGCAGATTAAGCAGGGCGAAAAATACAGCGCTAAAAAAACCAACGAGCGGCTACGTGATCACGCGCTTTTCGTCGCGTTCGCGCCGGCCGATAAGCCCACCATTGCGCTCGCCCTCTTGGTTGAAAATTTTGGCGGCGGTAGCTCCACTGCGGCACCGATTGCACGCGAAGTATTTGATGCCTTTTTGCTCGGCAAAGCGCCGGATCCGGCCAAACGTAAACTGCGCCGCTATGAGCCTTAGATCAGCCGTCAATACCGCGTTTGATGTCCTCACCCGCAGGCTGGACGCGCCACTCATGGTGGTCATCGTGGTGCTCGCGGCGATCTCGCTTGCCGCCGTGTTTTCAGCCTCAGGCGGCGTCACCTTTGATCGCACCTTGGGGCAAGCGCGAAATTTTGGGGTTGGTCTCATCGCGCTCTGGGTGGTGGCACAGATCCCACCGCAGACCTTGATGCGGTTAGCAATCCCGATCTACATCGTCGGGCTGTGCCTACTGATCGGGGTTGCCTACGCGGGCGAGATTCGCAATGGGGCTAGGCGCTGGTTAAGTCTTGGCGTCACCGTGATTCAGCCCTCCGAAATTATGAAAATCGGTATGCCCTTGGTGCTTGCGTGGTATTTCCATAAAAAAGAAGAGGGCCTCTCGATTGCGGGCTACGCAATCGCCGGCCTTATTCTCATCGTGCCGACACTGCTCATCATGCGTCAGCCAGATTTGGGCTCCTCGATTCTGATTTTTGCG
>JAYVGG010000339.1:0-10359 GCA_043772475.1 Burkholderiales bacterium | reverse complement strand
GGTCAAGAGAGTGTTCGCGAGAGAGTGAGTGAGTGGCTGAGGTATCATGCCGAGGAGAAAATAAAGGAAGCAAATCCAGTGAAGAAGCCCACCAAGAAGTCCGCACAACGCGTTGTTGAACAGCCGTCCGAGGAGCCACTAGAGGCTGAAAATTCTATCAGCAAAAGCCAGCGCAAACGCGATAGCCACGCTCTGCAAGATGTCGGCGAAGAGCTGGCGCGCTTCGCCCCCGAGGCGCTACGCAAGATGGATCTACCCGAAGAGCTGCTCGAAGCCTTGCTGAACGTGAAGCGCATTGCGCCCTCAAAATTCGGTGGCCGCAAGCGCCAAATGCAGTACATCGGCCGCCTCATGCGCGATATTGATGCCGCCCCCATCATCGCGAGGCTAGAAGCGCTGAAGGCGCCGAGTAAGCAAGATACCGCACTGCATCATTTGGCGGAGCGCTGGCGCGAGCGGATGCTGCAAGACGCGACCTCGGTGGCCGCATTCGCGAACGAATTCGCCGCCGCCGACCGTGAATTTCTCGCCCGTACCACCGATGCCGCCAAGACCGACCAAGCCCGCGGCCGCCCGCCTAAAAACTTTCGGCTGCTTTACCAAAACATTCACGACGTGCTCGTGAAAGCCGCCGCCCCCGAGGAAAAACCCGAATGAGCGAATACGAAGCAGTAAAAATCGGCATCGTCTCGATTAGCGACCGTGCTTCTAAGGGCGTGTACCAAGACCAAGGCCTGCCCGAGCTCGAAAGCTGGCTTAAATCTGCGCTCAAAAACCCGATTACGTTTGTCTCAAAAGTGATTCCCGATGAGCAGGGTGAGATTGAATTTTTATTGAAGCAAATGGTGGATACCGACCAGTGCGCGCTCGTACTCACGACCGGCGGCACGGGGCCTGCGGCACGCGATGTGACACCCGAAGCGACTATTGCCGTAGCAGATCGGGTCATGGATGGCTTTGGCGAACGGATGCGGCAAATTTCGCTACGCTTCGTACCCACCGCGATTCTTTCGCGGCAGGTTGCGGTGACGCGCAAAAAAACCCTCATCATCAATTTACCGGGACAGCCGAAAGCGATTAAGGAAACGCTAGAGGGTTTTCGTGATGGGGAAGGTAAAAGTGTTGAGGTTGGTATTTTTGCGGCGGTGCCGTACTGCGTTGATTTATTGGGCGGGCCGTATATGGAAACAAATGACGAAATTATTAAGGGGTTTCGGCCTAAGTCGGCTATTCGGCAAAAGTCATAATCGCTCGAAACCCCAATATCCACGCTATTTTTCACACTTTTAAGCTCAATTCACACCATGCCAAACCTCATCAAACATATCGAACTCACCACCGGCGAAAACCCGAAAGCCACCATCATCTGGATGCACGGACTAGGCTCTGACTGCTGGGATTTTGTCCCCATCGTGAAAGAAATTGATCTGCCCGATAACTTGCCAATCAGATTTATTTTCCCGCAAGCGCCCTCGCGCCCGATCACGATCAACAACGGCTACGTGATGCCTGGCTGGTACGATATTTCGATGGATGAATTGAGCGGGGCCTCACGCAAGGCAGACGAAGCCGGTGTGCGTGAATCGCAGGGCTTCATCAACGATTTAATCGCCCGTGAAATCTCGCGCGGGATGCCGTCTGACAAAATTATTCTCGCGGGTTTCTCGCAAGGTGGCGTCATTGCGCTCCAGACGGCGCTACGCCACAAAGAGGAACTAGGTGGCGTGCTGGCGCTCTCGACCTACTTGGTACTCGGGGACTCGCTCGGCGCAGAAAAGAGTCTCGCTAACGCCAACATCCCCATCTTCATGGCGCATGGCACACAGGATGCCGTGATCGCCCCCGCCCTCGCCCACGCCTCACGCGATGCGCTGAAAGCGGCGCGCTATCAGGTGGAATGGCACGATTACCCGATGGAACATTCGGTCTGCGCGGAAGAAATTGCGGATGTGACGGCGTGGATTGCGAAGCAATTTCAATCGCGTATTTTGTTGGCGTAATCGGCTGGGAAGCCGCGTGGCTGCTCGGAATTAATCCTGAACAGGAGCTTTGCGCGAACTGCAATCAATCACATGCACTTTGATTTGATGTCGGTGTGGCTCAGGAATCAGTGCGGTTAGCCGCTGCTCCAAATCAACGGCGTTTGTAGGCTTGCGGTCAGTTGGCGGCGAAGGCATTTTGCTCGGCATCCCAAACCAAAACACGAGATAGATACCAAAGCCCTGAGCACGCGGATCAATCGTGTATTTTGGAATGAGCTGCTCCGCAACCGCGCGCCAAATGTCACGGTGCTGGTTTCGCTTCATTTCGATAGGGACGCCGTGTGAGCCGTGCGTACACCAAACGTCCGAACGTTTTTGATCAACGTGGCTCGCCTCCGCCACACATTGAATCTCATATTTTTGTAGCTTTCCTCGCAACATGGCCGTGAACGCATCACGGCACGCCGCTTCAGGTTTCGGCGTAGTAGGTCTGTCATGCGAATCAACATTCCAAAATTGACGGTATACATTCAAGGCATCCGTTGGTATCTCGTTAGCAAGACTCTCAAGCGTCTCGTTGACGATAGCCGCGATGTCAGCTGCATTCGAAGGTGCGCCACTTGTTAGCGTTGCGATCACCTGCGAGGGGTTGGGGTGAACGTGACTGAAATCACGCGCTGCCGTGAGCTGTGCTAATCGCGCGCTTGCGATTGAATCTGACCACGCGGCAAGACTCGGAAGCTCAGCCAACTGTTTTAGCGTTGCGGTGACGGCCGCGTCGGTTTCAGCCGCTAAACCATCAATCCAGTGTCGAACCAAGTCCGCTCGCGCACCATCGGATCGACCAACCTGAACTCCCAAAACACGATCAGGCTTGCAACTAGGCGCGATTAACGTAATCAGCGTCGCGGTCGCCACATCAGATGTGCTCCCGCTTGCACCCGAATTTGCGAGGCCTTGATGGAAAAACGTTGCCAAATGCTCAACGCGAATTTCATCGCGTCCAACATAGTCTACAAGTGGTGCTAGGTATTGCCCGTCATCGACTACAACACCGATAGCCATCCAATAAATACGCTGTCCGACATCGAGGCTTTTTAGTTTCAATTTAGATTTGATAAGCAGCTCAAGCTCCTGCCGGTCAACATAGCGCAACGCGGCGTTAAGAAGAGAGGCCAAAGCACTAAGCTGCCTAAGACTACTTTTTTTCGGGAAGCCAGCAAGTAGCTTGGCAACGACGCGCCTCGCAACCTCGGCATACATCGGCTCGTGGGCGAGCTCATGTAGGCCGTCTACAAACTCAACGCCAGCCTTTAATCGTTGCTGCGTGACCCGTAAATAGGCATCTGCTACAAGTTGCGGTTTATGCGCCACCAGCGCCTCCACCCACCCACGCTTGTCGTCTCCGCCCTCTCGCCACACATACTGCGCGACCAGCGCTTGCATCGTTAGCGCTTCGTCCAACGCGAGCACATCGCTTGGGTTCGCTTCATAGCACAGCCCCATGGCGATGACCAGGGCGGGAGTCAGATGGTAATCCTTGCCCTGTCGATCAGACGCGAGCATTTGCTCGACGCTCGGCAAGTCAGGCCTCGCGAGTGCGCCCCGCAATGCATTCAGGCTCGCGCTGATAAGTTCGGCATCTCGGTTGAAAAAATCGGCGAGCCGCGCCGAAGGTGATTCGCCATGCGCGTCAGATAGCCTCCCAGAGTAGGCAAGCGCAATCTCGTAGAGTGTCTGTGGGGCGACCAAATTTAGTCCTGACGGCATCAGGGCCGTTAGAAACCTGGCCGCGATTTTTTTCTTTTTCTCCATCACCTTTGCTTCGTGTTGAGCGTGATCTATGCGCCACGCGTTGTCCTCTAAGTTGCACGAGAGCTTCTGATCTAATGCGTTGCAAAATTGTGGCCGTGCATTCACCCAATCGACCAAGAAATCATGCGTCATGCCGCCCTGAAATTCTCCATCGTCGTCGATGAAAAACGATTCACGAAAATAAATTTCTGCATAGTCCGCGTTCGTTGCTTTTTCAGCCTGCTCAAGCCACCAAAAACCTATGTCCGAGGGGGGCTTAAATCTCCTGAAGTGGTCGAGGATGTGAAAGGAATAGCCGCCCCCAACCTGCGTGCGAGCAAGTGAGACTGCTAGTGCCCCCTTATACCTTTGCGGCCTCGACTGAAACCAGTCATCGATACTGAGCTGCCCGTTCTTAGCTACGTAGGTGCTCGTCCTCGCGCTCGACAACAGACCAAGCCAATCGTAGAGCGTTCCATCATCAATTTCGTCACCAGACTCTACGATGGCCCGCGCAACTAACGGGCTAATGATTTGCGAGTATTCGAATGAATCGAGAAGCGAACTCACGGCAGGCGAACGAATAAATGCGCCAACAAGCCTTATGAGCAGATTCTGTGGCGTTAGCTCCAAAAGGTGCCCACTCCAAAAGCGCCAATATTCTCCCAATAAGTTTTTGTTTTTGCGGGCCTTCAGGTAGCTCACAACATCTTCGGGCGCGAGCTGATTTGGGAACATATGCATCAGTAATACGCCGAGCAGTTCATCCTCGTCATCCGTGATTACCCCTTGGTGTACATCGCTAAGGAGCAACGATCTAGCCGCGTCATCAGCGCAGTACTTTCTCAAATAGGCAACCAGTGCCGTGCGCCGAATATAGTTCTGCCAGCGGTTATCTCGCACCACTCTAAGCAATGCTGGCCCCAGATTCGGGATTGGCTCGCTATCACGTAGCGCCTCCACCACACAGTTCGCGACAGTCTGGTCGCCGTCAGTGAGCGGCGTCACACTTAGGAGCCCCGCGAATTCGTCCGACATATCCGGTGTAGCGAGTGCCGAAAAACCTCGCGTGTACCAATCCCCCCACTGGATTCCAAGTGGCGAATCTCGCTTGGTTTTGATCGTGGCAAGAATTTGCTTCTTTTCATTCGTTGAAAAACCCTTAACGTCACTGTAGGACAGCAAACCCATCGGGTCGTCCACAATTTGGCGATGCCGAAACGCGGGTGAGAGCACCGCAAGCCATGCGGCGAACAAGCGCAGCCCAGTCACCACACCGCCATCTGCGCCGCAAATCAGCGCCAGCACGCGCCCAGCGGGCAGGTTGCCTTTAATTTTTTCAGCAATAAATTTAGCCGCCAGATATTCAGCGATGCTGCGATGCGCGGGAGCAAAACAATCCTCACCGACAATACGAAAAAGTCGGGTATGCAGCGCCGCATCCAGCGGCAGCTTTTCTACGTTGTCGATTGCGTCAAGCGCCATTGATTGCGAGGATGCTACCGCATCCATCGAAAAATCCTGAACGTCGGCAATGAGATTTAGCGTACATAAATAGCCTGCGGCCGCGATGATGTCCGCAATGTTCCGTGTATGCCCACGATTCGCTGCTTTATGCTCTTTATTCGGCTCAGCCGCAAGTTGGGTGCAGGCCATTTCGTAAATTTCTTGGCGCGTCTCTGGCCACTTGTTACCACCCTCGACAGCCTTAGCAAGCAGTTCCAACGTTTGTGGATTTTTGAGAAGCGCACTTAGGCGATGTGCCCCGGCAGCGCTCGCGAATTCACGTGGGTGAGCAACACCGTGATTGTTCGCCAAAATAGTTTCAACATCATCGTCCGTAATCGGATCGAGCGTGAAAACGCTAAGCGTCTGCCCCGCTGGGAGTACGCCCTGCAGTGCGGCTTGATCGCTTGCGCCAAGCCAGTCTGCGGCTCGACACGACAATCGAAACGGTGGCCGTCCAAGCTCATCGAGTTTTTTGCGAATCGCGCCAAGGGGTGTGCGTCCGGCGTTGTTACCCGCACGCGTTTCATCCAGCCCATCAATAAATATCGTTTTGCCTGCCCAGGCGGCGGCGTGTTGCGTAAGGTCGATGAAGTCATGCGCGGAGATTGGCTTAACACCCGCACCCGCACTCGCAGCCTCGACTTCAAATGCTGAAGACTTCCCCATACCGGGGTCACCCAGCAAGATATAGGCAAATTGAGAGCGAATTGAGTCAAGCGGAACGCTTGCCTGCTTTTGGCTTGCAGTCTCCCCAGTCGCCTCTACATACGGGGTAACGGTTCGCTCAACTAACTTCATTACTCACCACCCGTCGAGAGCCAATCGGCCGCCGAGTAACTCAAGAGCTCCGCCGTTGAAACATCGCACCCCGCAGCCTCACCAACAACTAGCGAGCGCGTTACGGGAAATTCACTTTGAAATTGCCTAAGCCCTAGGGTGCCTCCGCTAAATTTCCCGCTTTTTACTTCGATCGCTGTAATTCTATTTTTGGTGGATAGAACGAAATCAACTTCATACGGACTTTGCCGCCAATAGCTCACGGTTTGATTTTGCTCCGCCGTATTGATCAAATGCGCGCCGACGGCGGATTCTACCAATCGCCCCCAAAACGCCCGGTCTGCCTTCGCTTCGGCAAAGGTGTAGCCAGATGGCGCTGACATAAGTGCGGTATTCATCACATTGAATTTAGGCGGGGAGGCGCGTTGACGCACCACTTGCATGGCAAATTTTTGCAGGCCCGTTAGCAGGCCCGCCTGTGAGAGCAGGTGCAAGTAATCCGCCAGCGTGGTGACATTACCTGCGTCTTCTAGCTGCCCGCGCAGTTTAGTGAGTGCCAAAATTTGGCCAGAGTATTGACAGCCTAAATCAAACAACAGTTTTAATAGCGCAGGTTTTTCCACACGCGCCATCTGCAAAATATCTTTCTCGATATTGGGCCGAATTAACGCAGCGATGACGTAATCGCGCCAACGGCCTTCGTCTCTTATCAGCGTAGCACCACCCGGATAGCCGCCAAAGTAGATGTACTCTTCGAACGAAAAATTAAACGCATCTTGCATTTCGCCGAGCGACCAATGTGTCATGCGAATAATTTCGTAGCGGCCCGCAAGGCTCTCTGAAAGCCCTCTTTGCATCAACAGCGGCGCTGAGCCCAGCAACACGACGTGCATGTCAATCGCAGCCGCACGATCCGCATCCCACAAGCCCTTCACAACTTCGGACCATTGGGAAATTTTTTGTATTTCATCAACGACTAGCACGTGACGCTTGCCGCGCTCGGCGGCACGTGCGCTTGATCGATGCCAAACACCAATCAGCCACGCCGCGTCGCGTATCGCACCCGGCCGCAGAACCTCACCAAACTGCTCGGTCAAATCTGCGTCAATCCCACCGGCCTCAGTACTTACACTGGTAAAGTCCAGCGGATCCCAAGCCCGAAGCGTCTGACGGACAAGTGTGGATTTGCCGATCTGGCGTGGCCCTGCGATGATTTGGATACGCGTGACGGGCTCGCTCAGGCGCCCTTGTAGAATCTTAGATTGGCTGCGAATAAATTTCATATAAACTTTAGTGAGTAAATTAACTCAATGGCGTAATTAATAAAAAATAGTACCATAAAATCAACATATTACAATAAATAATCCCATAATTTTACTGTTTTTATAACGTCTTAAATTGTTGCAGTATCGGATTTTGAATGCGTCGTTCAACGCGAACTGAGAGCGCCACAGGATTCCCGCCTACACGGGAAAGACACGGGTATGGCGACGCAACACCCAAGCGCACATCGTCACAACCACATAAAATATCCATCTCGCCTCGCCGCTCATACCCATGAAGCTCGCCGACCTCCCCTCCGTAAAAGATCACGTTTCCGCTCAAGAGTGGCGCACCGGCGTTGATCTCGCCGCCTGTGATTGGCTGGTCGCGGAATATGGTTGGGACGACTTGATATTCACCCATTCCAGATTTACGTATCACGGTTACGAGGGGGCAGCGCTCAACGATGATGAAAAGCCTCGTCTGATCCGCGATCTGGGTGACAAAAAATTTTCTGATGTTACGCAGCCATGGGTTGCTCAAACTGGCCAAAACGATTCCAGACGCGTTTTTGATGAAGTATTTTTGAAGTATCCTGCATGATTCGGGTGCGCGCACAGGCAGGTGGTGGCGAGCTCATTCGCATCGAACAACCGATCCTCGGCGGTGCCGCTGCACAATCGAAGGCGGTGCCAAAAGGCACGGGAGGGCAGATCGCGTGGCCGGCCTTGCTGCGTAAACTCGTGCAACGCGACCCTTCATTTCAGGACTAACGCCATGGAAAAAATCCACCAAACTTTTCGCGATTTTTATCCGTTCTATTTATCCGAGCATCGCAATACCACGTGCCGCGTTTTGCATTTTATTGGCACGAGTATTGTGGTGGCGCTCATCATCACCATGTGCCTCACGCGTGCATGGTGGCTCGGTTGGTTCATCCCGCTGGCAGGCTACGGTTTCGCGTGGGTGGGCCACTTCTTTTTTGAAAAAAATCGGCCCGCAACTTTCACCTATCCCGCGTATAGCTTCGCAGCGGATTGGGTGATGTACGCACAATTACTGAGCGGGAAAATTAGGTTTTCATCGCGCGCTGATGAAACGAAAGCGTCGGCGTGAGCGCACAAAACTACGAACACTTTGCTGGTACCAAGGCGATTTCAGAGCAGCACCGCTTTGATATTGCAGCCCTCGCTAAATGGCTAAACGCTAATACTGGCGCGGACTTTGGCGATTTACGCGTGGAGCAATTTAAGGGTGGGCAATCGAACCCAACCTATAAGCTCATTACCGAAAAAAAATCCTATGTGATGCGTTCCAAGCCCGGACCCGCGGCCAAATTACTCCCCTCCGCACACGCGATCGAGCGCGAGTACAAAGTGATGACGGCACTCGCAAAAGCCAACATGCCGGTGCCAAAAACGTTGGCACTATGCGAGGACGAAGCTATCATCGGTCGCGCGTTTTTTGTGATGGAAATGGTGGAAGGCCGTATTTTGTGGGATCCCGGATTACCGGGCATGACCCCCGCAGAACGTGGCGCCATTTTTGACGAAATGAATCGCGTGATGGCAGCCCTCCACAAGGTCGATTACGCCGCCATAGGCCTTGCTGACTACGGCAAACCGGGCAATTATTTTGAGCGCCAAATCAGCCGCTGGAGCCGGCAATACCGCGCCTCAGAGACCGAAAAAATTGAGGCCATGGAGAGTCTCATTGCCTGGCTGCCCGCGCACATTCCGGCCGGTGACGAGACGTCGATAGTCCACGGCGATTTCCGCATGGATAATTTAATTTTTCACCCAACCGAGCCGCGTATTTTGGCGATCCTCGACTGGGAGCTTTCCACACTCGGCCACCCACTTGCCGATTTCGCGTATCACGCAATGGCGTGGCATGTGCGGCCGGATTTATTTCGCGGACTGGCGGGCTTGGACCTGCGGGGCTTAGGCATCCCCGATCTTGCCAGCTACACCGCGCGCTATTGCGCGCAAACGGGCCGCGCCGGAATCGAAAATTTTGATTACTACATCGCCTACAACCTATTTCGTATGGCCGGCATTTTGCAGGGCATCATGAAACGCGTGGTGGATGGCACAGCAGCGAGCGATCAGGCTGTTGCCATGGGGCGTGCCGCGCGCCCCTTGGCCGAGCTGGGCTGGCAGGTCGCGCAGCGCGTGATGCGGCCGTCGCGCTACGGCCAGTAATTGGGCTTGCGCCCACAAAAAAGCCCGCTTTGAGCGGGCTTTTTTAATTCTGGGGTGGCTGATGGGGTTCGAACCCACGACAACCGGAATCACAATCCGGGACTCTACCGCTGAGCTACAACCACCGTTGTATGTTTTAGTACAGGCCACGATTATAGCAAACCTACACGCACTTACCTACGCATTCATGCGCGAATCAAGCGTTCGCGGCTGCCGGGCAGGTATCGACGTTGCGCGGGGTGGGGTCAATAAAGACTTGCCCCTCAACCATTGCCACATCGTAGGTGTTGAGCGCCACCATGCAGGGCGGCGCTTCGACGCGCCCAGTGGGAATGTGGAAAACGCCGTTGTGAAAATCACACTCGATGCAATCGCCGTCGATTTCGCCCTCGGAGAGCGAGCCAGGCCCGTGCGTACAGGCATCGTCGGTCACATAAAATTTTTCGCCCAGATGAAACACGGCGAGCACGAGATCAGCGACTTCAACTTTGAGCGCACTGCCCTCAGGAATACTATCGGCGGCGCAAAGGGAAAGGGAGAAACGGGGGTCAGTCGGGGTCATAAAATATCGCAATTGCGGTTCAAAAAGTGGGTGTAACTTGGGTGTGGAAATCAACGCTTTGTAGAGCGGCGTTGTTGACAGGTATTCTAGCGTAATGTAACTTTCAATCCTACAAAATAAGAACGCTGTTCTACATATCAGAACGCGTCACGCGGTCGGAAATTGTTATTTTTTTAGAGAGCGCATCAATGAAAGCCGAGCAGAATAAATTACTCACCGAAACCGAACTGGGCACACAAATGGGTGCGCTGTTTCGCCGCTATTGGCT